>JAGQSE010000807.1:4070-5595 GCA_020439725.1 Acidobacteriota bacterium | reverse complement strand
GAGCGCTACTGGCTGACCTTTCAACCCGGCGAGATCCGCGTTTGCACGTCGTGCCACGGGCTCAACACGCAGGACCAGGCCGGTGAGACGGTACCCACGAACCCTCCGGAGGCCCTGCGCGCGCTCCTCCAGCAGTGGAAGGCGAGCCAGCTCCCACTCTTCGCAGACGGTTTCGAAGGCGGGTCGACCGGCGGCTGGACCGCCGTCGTCGGCAACTGACTCGCCACCGAGCGACCTCGAGCCCTGCTCGCCTCGCCACACCGGAACGGACCCGGGGAGGCAACGACGGAGGGCAACGGCAGAGCAAGTGCTCGGCGGCGGGTTCTGCGGGCGGCCGGACGGCCGTCCTCGAATCCCGCTCGCCTCACGACACCGCGAGGGGTTTGGGGGGGCAAAAGCGAGCCAGGGATTGGTGTGGAGGAAGCGCACGACCCGGGAGAAACTCCCGGCCCAAGAGCTCAGGCAGGGACGGCGGGGGTGACCTCGTCGAGAGCATCGACGACGGTCTTGAGCACCACGAAGAGGTGACCGATCTCTTCTTCGTCGAGCTCTCCGCTCTCATCGAGCTCGGGAGCCTCGAAGAGCGACTCGAGCACCCGGCGAAGCAGGTGGGGCTGCCCCGTGCCGCTCCAGGGCTCGTCGGGAGCGGCATCGTCCGGCGAGTCCTCCGACAGATCCTCGAGGTTCCACTCGAAGAGCGTGGCCAGACGCTCTTCGCTGACCCGCGGCACCGGCCCCGGAGCGGCGGAGTCGAAGAGCCGGGCAATCTGGAAGTAGAGCACGTTGGCGAGCGAATGGGCGCTCTTGCTCAGACCCTCCGTCGCGGCCAGCACGAAGCCGAGCAGGGCGGGTTGCTCGCGGGCGAGCGCGTGCATCGACTCGCGGGTCTGGGGAGAGCTGAGGCGGCTGGTGTCGTTCCAGCTCCGCGCCACGGTGGCCTCGTCGAGAATGTGCATGGAGCCCTTGGGAAGGTCGATGGTTGCAACGCAGATCGCGCTGGTGGCACTCTACCACGGCGCCTCTAGAGCCTTCCGCTTCCTCCGTCAGCTGTAGGAGCAAGCTCCGTGCCGAATCAGGGGAGGTGAGGTCGGCAACGCCGACTCCAACGAGCTTCGCTCCATGATCGACCCCGCCCAACCGACACCCATGACCCGCCGCCGGATCCGGTCTTCGGAAACGGCGGCCCCGGCATCTCCGAGCGGCTTCCTCCGCTTGTTGCCGCTGTGGCTCGTGGCCGTGATGCTCGTCGTCGGGGTGGGCCTCGAGATCTTCGTCTTTCACCGGCTCGACGGGCCGCCCAAGCTGCCCCTGACCCTGGCCCTGATGCTGGTGCTCGCCGGCCGTCGGCGCTGAGAGCGGCGTCGATGCACAGCTTCCTCGAGCTCGTCACCCTGGCCTTCTTCGTCCTGACGGTGCTCCACGCGTTGCGCTACCGGGGCACAGACGGCGCATGGCTGATGGGGAGTCTCTTCGTCCTGGGCGCGCTCCGCGAGACCTACGTCGTGCTGCGCGACGTGCTCTACGG
>JAGQSE010000807.1:0-3962 GCA_020439725.1 Acidobacteriota bacterium | reverse complement strand
GCACCGCCGACCCTCGACCGCGTGGTTGCTGTTCGTCGCCCTCTTCATGATCTCCCTCGCGGGGTTCTACGAGCCCCTCCTCTCCCGAGTCGGCTTGGCGCGTTGGGAGGAAGGTACGCGGACCACCTTCGGCGTCCCCTGGATCGCGCTGGTCGGGTACCCGACCCTGGCGGTGACCTTCCTGCTCCTGTGGTCCGCGGTGCTCGGCCGCTGGCAGCGGGCCGGCCACCGCGTCCTTGCCCTCGCGCTGACCCTGACGCCCCTTGCCCTGGCCCACGCCGAAGGACTCCACCGCCTCAAGCATCTTCTCGGCTGGTAGAGCCGTAGCAACCGGGAGCGAAGGGCACTCCCGATCCTCACGCCTGAGGGATTTATTGTCGCCAAAAGAAAGTTCCTCGTCGCATCCTTGAAGTTCTTCGGTTTTTCGTGGATTTCGTTGCTGTGGGTCGATATCTTTGGTAGGTTGCTCTTAATTCCTGCTTTACGTAGGTTGCATTGTTCAGCGGAGAACTGGGACGAGGCGCCGAACCCCTGATCGAACATCGAAACGATGGAGATCCTCCCCCCAAAGGTGCCCGGATCAATGGGCAAGCGACGGCACCGTAGCCTGTTCTCCGGAGATCCGGCACGTTCTGAAAGGAGGCTCCATGAAGCGGTTCGTGTTGTGGCTCTCACTGGTGGTGGTCGGTTGTGTGTGGTCCGAGGTTCCGGCCTGGTCGAAGCCCTTCAAGGTGGACGTCCTGGCCCGGGGGAGCGTGACCCGAGGCGCCAACGGCATGCGATTCGATTCTCACGACCACCTTTACGTGGCGAGCTTCCTGGGTCGCGAGATCCTGGTTCTCGATCCCGACCGGGGGCGCGTCCTCGACCGGATTCCCCGGCCCTTCGAAACCCCCGACGATCTCGCCTTCGGACCCGACGGCTCTCTCTATTGGACCTCCCTGCTCACCGGTGTCGTCGCCCACCGCACCCCTGACGGAGGGGTGACGACCGAGCCGGTGGGCATCTCGCCCAACTCGGTCGCCGTCTCCGCTGACGGCCATGTCTATGTCGGCGAATGCCTGGGAGCGGGCGGTTCGGGCCTTTACGAGCTCGACCCCGACCTGGCCGCGCCACCACGGCTGATCACCGACGCCCTCGGTGTGGGGTGCTCGGTGAACGGCATGGACGTGGCGGCTGACGGCTGGCTCTACGGCCCGCGCTGGTTTGCCGGCGACATCGTGCGCATCGATCCCGCAGACGGCGCCTTCGAGGTCGTCGCCACTGGCTTCACGACCCCCGGGGCGGCCAAGCTCGGCCCCGACGGCGCTCTCTACGTCGTCGACTACGGCAACGGAGAGGTGGTGCGCGTCGACCTGGGGACCGGCGACCGGCGCGTCCTGGCACAGCTCAGACCAGGAATCGACAACCTCGCTTTCGACTCTCGAGGGCACCTCTTCGTCTCCCACGCGGTCGACAGTGAGATCGTCGAGATCCGCTCCGGAGGCTCCGTCCGGGTCGTCAGCCCGGGCGGGATGATCGCCCCCGGCGGGCTGGCGGTCACCGAGACCACCGCCGGCGAGGAGTCGCTCTGGGTCGCCGACGCCTACGACCTCACCGAGCTCGACCCCTGCGGCGGCGAGGTCGGCGACGTCGAGCTCACCGGTCAGGGTGGAGCGGCGCTGACACAGCCGCAGACCGTGTCGGCCGACGGCCAGAACCTGATCGTCAGCTCCTGGCTCGAGAACAAGGTGCAGGTCTGGGATCCTGCACAGCACCGCGTGCTCCTCGAGGTGCCGACCTTCGCATTGCCGGCCAACGCGATTCGCTTCGACGGTGACCTGATCGTCGCCGAGATCCTCACCGGGAGCGTGGTGCGCGCCGACGGCGACGATCCGTCGATCCGCCAGACGCTGATTTCCGGTCTCGGTCTGCCCGCCGGTCTCGCCGCCACGGACGATGACTTGTGGGTCGCCGACTGGGCCACCGGCGACGTTTGGCAGGTGATCTCGGACGGCACCACCCTCGCGGCTCCGGTGCGCGTGGCCGGCGCCCTCCTCGGGCCGGAGGGCATGGCGGTGGATGACCAGGAGAACCTCCTGGTCGTCGAAGCCGCCGCGGGCCGCCTGCTGCGCGTCCACCACGGCTCGGGGCAGGTGGAAGTCGTCGCCGACCACCTGGACCTGGGTGTCGAGGCCCTTCCAGGCTTCGTACCGACCTGGTTCTTCAACGGTGTCACGGTGGCTCCCGACCAGACGATCTACGTCGCCGGGGATCGCGGTCGCGTCGTCTATCGCGTCGGCCACGACGCCGCGTCGACCCACCCCTCCCAGGCCTGCGGGGCCGGCCACGGAGGGCACGGTCACGGCCATGGCGGCCACGGCCACGGCTCTCACCACCATCCCTGAGCCAAGCTCGCGAGGGGGACGTCTCGTCCCCCTCGCACCGCCTCCCGTCAGCACCTGCCCGCCAGCACCTGCCCGTCAGCACCTCAAGGTGCAACGGCTTGTTCCGGCCTGTATGATGATGCGCAAGCTTCGATTCTCAGGGGCGAGGAGAGGGGGGTGCCGATGTTCCGCCAGGGTCCGCAAAGCCAGCACCGGAAGAGCCGGTTCCAAGACCGGCTACGAAAGACGCTCGTTCTGCTGGGAGCATGGCTCCTGGTGGCGGTGCTGCCGGCTCACGCGAGTGAACCCGTCGAACACCTCGAAGGTGTTCCCCCGCTGCCACCCCTCGACGACGCCTATCTCCGACTCAGTCAGGCCTACGAGGCTCGGGACGTGGAGGCCGCAGCCGCCGTCTACGAGGCCGACGCTCTCTTCCTCCAACCCGACGAGACGATTCGCCGAGGCCGTGGCGCCATTGGAAACGCCCTCGAGGATCTCTTCGGTTGGGCAGCGAACAAGGGCTATGAGCTTCACCTGAGCTTCACAATCCTCGAACGAGAGATCTGCGGAGACTTCGCCTACGACGTCGGCTACTACGAGCTCGCTCGCTCCAAGCACGGGATCGAGCACGGCAGCAGCCGGGTCAAGTTCGTCCTCGTCGCTCACGCCGGCGACGATGGCGTCTGGCGCTTCGCCGTCGACGCCTTCAGCCGAGCCCCGAAGCGCTGATCGCGCCGGCTGCGCCGTGATCGCCTCGAGCCGGTGGCTGCCTGCCAGAACCTCCGCCTACAGCCGTCGTATCATCCCTGCGCGAACGCGACCGTGCGCCCTCGCCCCGCCGGCACCGCCGGTCCCAGGGCCAACGACCGGGCGCCCGGGTTCGAGAGCCCTGACCGAAAGCCTTGAAGAGGAGACAGCGTGGTGCCTGACACGAAGATGCGGTGGATGTACAAGAGCGGAGTCTTCTGGGCCATGACCCTGCTGCTGGGCTGGCTCGGGTCCGTACCGGCGAGGGCCCTCGAGGCCGTGGACGAAACCGCGGCCTCGGAGCGTTCCGGCGACGACGACGCGGCGGAGGGCTTCCTGGTCGAAGACGAGGTCTTCGTCGAGGGCCGGCTGCCCGACATCCCGACTTCGAACACCGTCGCCGCGAAGCTCCCCCTGCCGCTTCGAGAGACGCCGGCGAGCGTCACCGTGATCCCGACCTCGCTCACCGAGGAGCAGCGCGGTTTCATCCTCGGCGACGCCCTCGAGAACGTCAGCGGGGTCAACGTCCAGACGGGCAACGGCGTCTACGATTTCTTCGTCATCCGCGGCCTCGACTCGGTGTCGAGCGGGCTGATCCTCACCGACGGCGCGCCGGAGCCCGAGACGACTTTCTACCAGCTCTACAACGTCGATCGCGTCGAGGTCCTCAAAGGCCCCTCGGCCTTCCTCTACGGTGGCAGTCCCCTCGGTGGCACCGTCAACCTGGTGCGCAAACAGCCCGAAGCCGAACGCTTCACCCGGGCCGCCGGCTACGGCGGCAGCTTCGGCACCTTCGAGACCACCGTCGACACCAACCTGGCCAGCGCGGACGGCAGCCTGGCCTTCCGC
>JAGQSE010000806.1 GCA_020439725.1 Acidobacteriota bacterium | reverse complement strand
TACAAGAACCCGCGGCACTTCAAGCGCCGGTTTCTCAAGTACCTGAAGAGCGTCATCGGCTACTACCCCGAGGTGCGCCTCGCCAACAGCGCGTCGGGCCTGCTCCTGAAGCCGTCCCCGACGCATGTCGCCCGGCGGCGGTCACCGATGAAAGTGTGACGACGCGCCGTCTCAGCTCAGAACCGTCCAGGCGAGGACCCCGATGAGCCCAGCCACCGGCAGGGTGGTCACCCATGCGAGAACGATTGTCGCGATCGTGGACCAATGGCCCTTGCCGCTGACGGCGCCGATACCGAAGAGGGAACCACAGCTCACGTGGGTGGTGCTGACCGGCACCCCGAGCTTCGACGCGAAGATGACGAGGAAGGCGGTGACGAGATTGGCGGTGAAGGCCTGCCCGTCGTTCATCTCGGTGATCCGCTCGCTCATCGTCTCCGCAACGCGCCTCACCATCAGCAGGCCACCGGCGGCGATGAAGATCCCAGTGGCCACGAGCGCCACGGCGGGGTGAGCGCTGCCGAGTGCCCCCGCTGCGACCATGACGGCTGCGATCTTCGGCGTGTCGTTGAGACCACGTGCGAAGCTAACTGCCCCGGCCGTCAGCAGGTGGCAGACGTCGAGAATCCGCTGCGCGTCGAGTCCGACGACCTGCCCCGAGTAGCGCTCCACGCACTGCTCTCGGTTCGCGACATCGAGGACGGCTCCCGTCGATCGGAGCATGATGGCACCATCCGCCCCGATCGCGACCGGCTCGAAGCTCCGATCGAGACACACGCAGGTCTCGCGGGTCACTCCCAGCCTCCGTCGCGTTGCGCGAGCCACGGAATAGGCGACGGCCGCCAAGCCCAGCGCGATTGCCGGCGAGACCAAGAGCGGGATGAGAAACACCTTCACGACTGTCGGAGCGTCGAGGGCGCCGGCTGCGAGACCGATGCCGACGATCGATCCGACGAGGGAGTGGGTCGTCGAGATCGGCATCGCGAGGCGAGTCGCGAGCAGAACGGTCAAGGAAGCAGCGATTCCGACGCTGGCCGCGAAGGCGGGGAGCCGGGCGAGGTCGTCGGCGACGATGCCCTTTCCTCCGAAGCGGTCGACGAGGGTCTGGGCGAGGAGGATGGCCGCAAACGAGCCGAGCAAGGTCGTGACAGCGGCGTATCGCAAGGCCTTGCCGAGCTCCATGGCCCGACTGCCCACCAGTGTGGCCACACCCTTGGAATTGTCGTTGGCACCATTGGCGAAGGCCAGGGCGAGCCCAGTCAGGATTGCGGTCGTGACCAGCATCATCGGTGCCGTCCAGGGTGCGCTTCGTACTCGAAGTGGGGCGTCAGCCTCATCGAAGCAAGTGTACGGGGGAGCGACAGGGATGGATCAGCCCAGCTCTGTTCGGCGCAACAGAAACTAGCCGTCTACGCGATGCAAGTTCCTTCCCCACACCCTTCCGACATGGAGACCTCCTTGGGCTCCTCCACGACGGACTCCGACTCTTGGACCAACGACATGATCTCGGCCCCCAGAAGCAGGTCGGGAATCACTCCGAAGTGCTTCTTGCGAAGACGGCCTCGCTGATCGATGAGAAGCAGCGTCGGGGTTCCACGGAGCTGATAGGCAGCCATCGTCTTGGGAATTCGTTGATCGGACGGTTCGTCCATCGCGACCGGGAACGTGATTCGGTACTCGTGCAGAAAGGCCTCGAGCGCCTCTCGCCGACCCTGCACCTCATGATGCTCGAAGACGCAATGAAGGCCCAGAACAGCTACTTGGTCGGGGCTGAAGAGCTCCACGACTCGACCTGCCTGGGGTAGCCCCTGCGAGACACAGCCTGGGCACAGCATCTGGAACGCCTCGACCACGACGACTTTCCCGCGCAAGTCGTGCAGGGACCAGCGCCGGTCGGTGTTGAGCCATTCGGTCACTTGAAGGTCAGGGGCAAGACTCGCTGTGATCGGTGCCATTGTTGGGTCCCTTTCGCTAGGACTCCCGCCACCGATGGTGGCGGGAGCGTCGGGTTCATCGAAATCGCCCGAGCGGTCAGTCGCCGCGGCGCACCTCGAAAGGCAAGCTCAGGTCTCCGGAGAGGACGTCGTAGACCTGGTAGACGCCGAGCATCGGGCGATCCGGGCCAGGGCCCACTTCCATGTAGGCCACCACGGCGTCGTAGCGAAACTCGGTCCGACCGTAGATCCTGGCCGACGGAACGAGCACCTTGAGGCTGCTTTCTCTCAGCACCACCGAGTAGCCTGGCGAGTCGAGCAACATCGGCATGCCCGGATTCGTCGGTGGCAGCACCGTTGCGATCTCCGTCTCGGAGATCTCGGCCACGGCCAGCCCGCCGGGGACGCGATCGTCGGACACGAGCACAACCCAGTGGGTGTGGTACGTCACTCCGTCATCGTCGTAGCGGCGGTTGCCGTTCTCATCCCAGAGCGGTGTGTCGTCGAAATCGGGGTGCGCGGTCACGGCGAGGGCCACCGTACCGTCGCCCGTCAGAAAGCCGACGTCCGACGGCTGCAGGGTCGT
>JAGQSE010000805.1:908-2410 GCA_020439725.1 Acidobacteriota bacterium | reverse complement strand
CCGCGCGGCATCGTCGCGGCCTCCGACGGCAACATCTGGTTTACCCAGCAGAACGCGAATCTCCTGTCGAGAGTCGAGCTTGGAGGGAGCTGATCATGGATCAAGTTGCATTTTTCATCGACATCGCCGCCCCCCTGGACCGGGTGCACGACGCCTTTTGGCGCCTCGAGGATTGGCCCGCGGTCGCACCCCACGTCAAGAAGATCGAGATGCTCTACGAAAACGACGCAGTCCAGGTGCTGGTGATGCACGTCGAGACGGGAGCGCGCTCGGACCGCTTCATGTCGGTACGCGTGCGCCAGGGAAACGACATCTTCTACTTCCAGCCGACGCCGCCGCCGGCGCTGCGCCAGCATTTCGGTTGGTGGCGCCTCGAAGCGAGCAACGGTTCGACGCGCGTCGCCAGCGATCACTCGCTCGACATCCATCTCGAGAGGGCGGCCCAGTTCCTGCGCTCGGCGGGCATCGAGGCCGAGGGCGACGAGGCGGTGCGGGAACGCTTCCGGCAGGTCATCCATCACAACAGCGAGCAGACCATGTCGGCTCTCAAGGCTCGTCTCGAGAGCCAGGTTGGAGGTAGTCATGCGGCGTGAGCATCGGTCATCGACCCTCGGTTCCCTGGTCCTCCTCGCCGGCCTGGCGCTGGCGGGAACCCCTTCCGCGACCGCCGCTCCGGGAGCCGTCGTCGCCCCGGATCGCGTCACCAAGGCGCAATCGGAGATCCATCAGCTCGAGTCGACCGCAGGGCGCCCCTACACCCTGTTCCGCTATGCCGTTCCCGAGACCGGCTCGGTGCCGCACATCCTGGCCATCGACGACGACGACCACGTCTGGTTCAGCGAGAGCGGTGGTCGCTTCGCCAAGAACTTCATCGACGCGCCACCGCAGGGTCGTCTCGGCCGACTCGACAAGAACGGCACGATCTCCGAATGGCAGCTGACGGGGGCCGAGACCAGCCCCATGGGGATCATCTTCGACGACCAGAAGAACCTGTGGATCAGCGAACGGCTGGGCAACCGCATCACGCGGCGCAGCCCGACCGGCGAGCTGGTTTCCTGGGAGATCCCGACCCCGGGCGCGTGGCCCACGGGAATCGACATCGACTCGAAGGGGCGTGTCTGGTTCACCGAGACCAAGGGCGACAAGATCGGTGTCATCGATCCTGCCAGCGGTGAGCTCAAGGAGTACGCCCTGCCCGCGGTCAAGACCATGACCACGGGCATCGCCATCGACCACCAGGACCGCATCTGGGTGGCCGAGCGCGACGTCAACACCATCGCGGTTTTCGAGCCCAAGACCGAGACCTTCACCCAATACCCGCTGTCGACGCCCGAGGCCAAGCCCTGTGCCCTGGTCGTCACCGCCGACGGCAGCGTCTGGTTCTCGCAGCGCGGCGGCGGCAAGATCGGCCGTGTCGAGCCCGACGGCACGATCCGCGAGTACCTCGTGCCCGACCGCTTCTCGGGCCCCTTCTTCCTGGTCACGGACCGCCGGGGCGACCT
>JAGQSE010000805.1:0-805 GCA_020439725.1 Acidobacteriota bacterium | reverse complement strand
TCGACTCGAAGGGCAACGTCTGGATCGCCGAGCAGTCGTCGAATCGGATCAGCGTCATCGTGCGGACGGACCTGTCCTACGTCGCCGGCCAGGAGGCCGAGAACCGGCCGACGACGGTTCTGGACCCGGATCCGCACACCATCGTCGAGTGGGACGTGCCGCAGCAGCGGGCGATCCCCGGCATCGTCGGGGTCGACGAGAACGACGTCGTCTGGTTCACCGAGATGGGCGGCGGCTGGATCGGCCCGGGCTTCCCGCCGGGGCCGCCGGGCAGCTACATCGGCTACATCCGGAACGGCGAGATGCACGAGCTGCCGACCCCGACCCGGGAGGCGGGACCGACGTCGCTGGGTCTCGACCCGTGCAGCGAGGACGTCTGGTTCAGCCTGCGGCACGCCAACAAGATCGCCCGTGTCCGCGACTTCGTGGTCGAGGAGTTCGACATCCCCCTCGACAACGCGCTGCCCATCGGCATCGACGTCGATCTCGATCACAACGTCTGGGTGGCCTTCTCGGAGGCCGCCAAGCTCGGACGCCGGACGCCGGCGGGCGAGTGGCGCTTCCTCGACCTGCCCGACCCGACCTCGGAGCCGCGGACGATCTACGTCGACCCGTGGAACGAGGTGTGGTTCGCCGAAAAGACCGGCAACCACGTCGGCTGGGTCGACAAGGAGAACTGGAAGATCGAGCGCTACGAGATCCCGACCAAGGTGGCCTGGCCGCTGTCGCTCCTGGCCGACGCGGACGGCAACCTGTGGTTCGCCGAGATGCGCAGCGACAAGCTGGCCATGCTCGACCGCAAGAC
>JAGQSE010000804.1 GCA_020439725.1 Acidobacteriota bacterium | reverse complement strand
CGGTGAGCTGCGACCCTTCGTGCTCGATTTCGGCATCGTCCGGCTCGCCGGCGAGACACGGCTGACGGAAACCGGGCAAGTGCTGGGGACCCCGGGCTACCTGTCGCCGGAGCAGGCCCAGGGCAGCCGCCAGATCGACGCCCGAAGCGATGTTTTCAGCCTGGGGGCGCTGCTTTACGAGCTGCTGACCGGCGAGGCCGCCTTCTCGGCCGGCTCCGGGGTCGCGACGGTGCTCGAGGTGCTCCAGCACGACCCTCCGTTGGCCTCGGCGGTGCGACCGGAGGTCCCACGGGAGCTCGCCCACATCGCCCAGAAGGCCCTCGAGAAGGACCCGCGCCGCCGGTATCCCGATGCCGCCGCGCTCGGTCGCGAGCTCGACCGCTTCCTCGAGGCCCGGACGGTCTCGGCCCGCGGCGTCGGTGGGCTGGGTCGCTGGTTGCGCCGGGTCGAGCGTCACCCGGTGCCGTGGGCGGTGGGTGCGATCCTCGTCCTGGTGGCGGCGAGCTTCCTCGCCCTGGCGGTGCGCAACCGGCTGGTCGCCGAACGACAAACCAGCGAGGCCGAACGCTTCGCCCGGCGGAGCGCCGAGATCCAATCGCAGGCCCGATACCAGGTGCTGCTACCGCGTCACTCCCTGGCCGGTGAGCGGCAGCGCCTGGACGCGTCGCTCGCCAGCCTGGTGAGCGATGTCGAAGCCTCGACCGGCAGCGCTCGGGCCGCCGGCGAGTACGCGGTGGGTCGGGCGGAGCTGGCCCTGGGGCGCACCGCGGCCGCCGAAGGTCGCTTCCGCTCGGCCCGGAGCCGTGGCTTCGCCGATCCCAGCGGCGCCCTCGCCCTCGCGTCGGCGATCCTCCAGCGGAGCCGCGAGGATCTCCGCGCCATCGATCTCTTGCGCGATCCCGAGGTGCGAGCCGCCGAGCGGCACCGATTGCGCGAGCGGCTGCGGGGTGTGGCGCTGCCGCTGCTCGACGAAGCGGCCGGTGCGGAGCCACCGGGCCGCGACGACCAGCTCATGGCGAGAGCCCTGGCGGCGCTTCTCCTCGATCAGACCGAGAGCGCCGAGCGCCTCGCGCGGACGGTGGCCGAGAGCTCCCCCTGGTCCTTCGAGGCCGACCTGGTCCTGGCCGACGTCTCGAGGCTGCGGTCTGCGGACCACCGGCTCGAGGGCGATCAACGGGCTGCGCTCGAGGAGCTCGGTGCCGAACGAGCCGTCCTCGAAGCGGCGCTCGAGCGCGCTCCCAGCGCCGCCCTGCTCTACCAGCGCCTGTGCGAGACCTGGATGGTGACGGCGCAAACCCAGCTCGACGCTCGCACGCCTCTGGCCGAGTGGGACGCCAGCTTCACCGCCGGTGCCGAGGCTTGCGGGCACGGTCTCGAGATCCTCCCTGGCGACTCCGAGACCCGATCGCTCTCGATCGAGATCGGCTGGCGGCGGCTCCTCGAGCGCTTGCGCCAGCTGGGTCCTGAGGCGGTCGGTGAGGAGGCCGAGGCTCTGGTGGTGCGAGCCCGCGAGGCCGCCGCGTCGGCTTCGGAGGATCACCGCGACAGCTGGAACCTCGGCAACGCCCTCTTCGCCCGCTGCGAGGTCCTCCGCGAGCGGGGTGTCGACGCCAGGGGCGAGCTCGAGCAGGCTGCCGCTGCCCTCAGGAAGAGCCTCGAGCAGGCGCCCGGTTTGTCGAGCCGCTGGACCAGCCTGGGTCACGTGTGGGCTCGCCACGGCGAGGCGGCCGAGCTCGCGGGGGAGGATCCGCGACCGTCCTACCGGCGCGCGATGCGCGCCTACGAGCAGGGTCGCTATGGCTCCGACCTGCAAGAGAGCCGCCTCGAGAGCGCCCTGTGCTCGGTCCAGGTCAGCCTGGCCTACTACGGAGCGCAACATCCCGAGCTGGTCCCCCCGGGCGAGGTCGAGACCGCGCTGACCGGTGGCGAGCGATCCTGCCGGCGGGCGCTCGAGCTCGATCCCGACTACCTCTCCGCCCTCTCCAACCTGGGGCTCACCCTGTGGACCGAGGTGGAGTGGCGCATCGCTCGGGGCGAGTCACCCGAGGCGGCCGCCACGAGCGCGCGGCAGGTCTTCCTCGATCTTCTCGCGCTGACACCAGGCCACGTCTCGGGCCGCATCAACTTCGCGGGAATGACCGGGGCGCTGCTCGACTGGGTGCTCGACGCCGGTGAAGGGACCGGCGGGGCGGCGGCGGACGACGGCCCGAAGGTCTCGCGAGACCACCTCGGGCTCGCACGCGAGGCGCGCTCGGCGGTCGAGCCCCTCGCCGAACGCTTTCCGGCCGACGTCCAGCTGCATCTCGCCCGGCTGACGACGCTCGAGGCCGCGATCCTCTGCGCCCTGGGCCCTGCCGGGCAGGAGCTCGATGCCGCCTGGGCGAGGGCCGAGACCGAAGTCGACGCGTTGTCGGATGCCGGGTCGATCACCAAGCACCGGTATCTGCGGCAGGCGCAGTATGCGCGTCGTCTCCTCGAGTGCGAGCTCGCCAAGGACCACCCCGGCCGGGATCCCCTCGGGACGGGCGCCGGTGCGCTGACGGCGCTGGCCGAGCGGGCAGCGGCCGACGTCGAGCGGGCCCTCGGGGCGGACGGTGCTTTTCTGGAGGCGTTGCGCGAGCGGCGGCGGATCGAGTCGCTGGCCGAGTCGCTGATGCCGCCGCCCGACGCAGCCCGGCCTCAAGGCGTGGTCACCACGTCCCAGCCGCTCAGATCGCCACTCTCGAAGCCGTCGGAGAAGAGCACGACCGGAGGTGCCTCGCCGGCCTCCGTGGCCCCAATGTCGCAGGCCGCCACCGTATCGCCGTCACCATCCACCGGCCGGTGGCTCGAGCGCTGGTCGAGGGGCGGGCAGGTCGTGCCGTTGCCGGCGTCGATCAGGGGAGAGCCGGTCTCGGGGAGGTAGGTGTTCGTGCCGCCGCCGTGGTCCGAGAAGGGACCGAGACCGGCGTTGAGGGGAGTCCCGAGGGTGCCGGTCAGGTCGCCGGCCGCGACGAAGCCGCAGCCGGTGTGCCGGCGAACCAGGTTGAAGCCCGCCGACGTGACCATGCCGGCGCAATCGGGCATCTCGCCACCGCGGTCGAGGTTGTCCGCCAGGACCGAGCTGTCGACGGTGCCCGTCGGCCCCGCGCCGACGAAGAGACCGCCGCCGTCCCCGGAACCGTTGTTGTCGCGGTCGGCGGCATTGGCCACCACGGTGAGAAAGCTCAGCTGGTAGGTGCCCTGATCGAGAGCGATCCCCCCTCCGGAGAGATAGGCGTCGTTGCCGCGGAGCGTGGTGTTCTCGGCCGTCAAGCTGCCGCTCGAGGTGGCGTAGATGCCGCCGCCGTTGCCGAATACGAAATTGTCCGACACCGAGCTGCGGACGACGGTGGCGCTGGCGGCGCTGAACAGGGCGATGCCGCCGCCGTGCTGAGCCGTGCCGCCGGTGATCGAGACGTCGCGGGCGATCAACGAACCGTTGCCGCTGACCAGGACGTTGCCCCCGGAGGCGCCGGCGGGCGGCTGGCCCCCGGCCACCGTCAGAGTCTCGAGGACCAGGAGCGCACCCTGCCCGGCCGGATCGACGTGGAAGGTGCGATCGTTGCCGGTGCTTTCGATGACGGTCGAGCGGGCGCCTTCGCCGCGGATCGTCATCGTGTTGAAGCCACGGACATCGAGGTCCCCCGTGAGCCCCGAATCCTCGGAATCACCCCCGGGGGTGTCCTCGCCGACCCGGTAGGTGAACGGACCGAGGACGATCTCGGTGGGTCCCAGAAAGGCCGACGACAAGGCGCTGCCCTCCTGGACCGCCGCGCGTAGCGAACAGGTCGACAACCCCGGGAGCTCGGCGAGGGGCGCCCAGCAAAGCTCGTCCCCCGGGAGCGCGTCGGCGAGATCCTGCAGGACCTTGGGGTCGAAGACGGTGGTGTTGCCGCTCTCCCAGGCCCCCATGTCGCAACCGCCATTCTGAAACCTCGGCCGACCACGCGCGTCGGTCGAGGGGCAGGTAGTGCCGTCGGCGCCGTTTCTGGCGGGGCTGGAGCTGGCGAACCCGATCGTCGGTACCGGACCGCCGCGGTCGCCATAGGCCGTCAGCTCCGCATCGACGTTGAGCTGGTTGTCGGAGCCGCTGAACAGGCAGAAGGCGGTGCTCCCGACCAGGCTGAAGTCCAGGTCGAGGCTGCTCGCGAGACAGTCCGGACTCCGGTTGGGGCTGGGCGGAGAGGGGTCGGCGTTGCCGGCCAGGATCGAGTTGCGCACGCTCACGCCGGGCGATGCCGTCGAATAGAGCCCTCCGCCGTTGCCCTGGCCCGCGCCCCCGGCGTCCGAGTCCGTGTCGGCGCGGTTGGCGGTGACGGTGCAGCCCCGCAGCTCGACGCTCTCTACCAGCGGTCCGATCTCGAGGCCCCCTCCCCGCCCTACCGCCGTGTTGCCATGGAGGGTGACCTGGTCGAACACAGCGGCGGCCTGGGTGCCCAAGGAGATGCCGCCACCGTTTCCGTCGCTGGTCGGGGAGGGGTCGTTGCGTTGAGCCGTGTTGAAGGCGATGGTGGAGTTGCGCACGGTCAGGGTGGTGGCGGCCGGCGTCGTGGTGTTGCCGTGGAAGATGCCTCCTCCTCCCGAGGCGCCGGTGGCAGCCGTGTTGAAGGCGATGAGGGTGTCTTCGACCGTGGTGATGCCGTCGAGCGTCTCGATGGCGCCGCCGCGGAGCGTGGCGGTGTTGCCATAGAGGACGCACCGTGTGATCTCGAGCACGCCGCCGTGATTGCGCACGGCTCCACCACTGCCCCGATTCCAACCGTCGCGGAGCAGGACGTTCTCCAGCCGGAGCACTCCGCTCGGCGCGACGTCGAAATGTCCACTGTTGAACTCCCCAGCGCTCGGCGCGAGCGATTCGGCGCGGATCGAGGTCCG
>JAGQSE010000803.1:3057-4289 GCA_020439725.1 Acidobacteriota bacterium | reverse complement strand
GTCGCCGCGGAAGCGATAGACCGAAAGGCCGAGCGCGACCAGGACCACCGTCGCCAGCGCTCCGCGCCACGCCCAAGTGCCCAGGAACCCAGGAGCCCGGCCGGCGCGCAGCCAGAGCTCGCGTACCAGGAGCGCGGTGATCAGACACGCCGGCGCGAGGATCTGGATGAAGTAGTGGCCGAAGTTCCGCCCGCTGTAGGACGCGCCGAAGTAGGCCGCGAGGAACCACAGCACCAGGAGAAGCCGGCCGTCGATGGCCCGCCGGCCACGGTCGAAAAGCGCGCCGATGGCCCGGGCGACTGCGATCAACACCGCGATCAGAAGCAACGGGTTGGCGGTCAGATAGTGGCGCTTGTGGAGGAAGGGGTCGAGAGCTGCGATGCGGTCGGCCACCGGGACGACGGCGGTGTAATGCTCGACGTTGTATTGCCAGAAGTAGAGGTAGAAGTCGCCCAGCGCCCCCTCGGCGGCGAAATAGGCGACACAGACCCCGAGCGCGACGAAGAAGCCGCCGGCGAGGGCGCCGGCCCGCACGACGGTCTCGCGGGTGAAGAGCCGCCCCCAGTGCCACTGCCAGGCGAGCAGGAACGCCCCCGCCGCCGCACCGTCGAAGACCGCCGGCTGCTTCGACAAGAAGGCCCCGCCAAACGCCAGCCCGGCGAGGAACAACCCGCCGACGACGCGCCCCTCGGGCACCGTCTCCCGCCGTGCCTCCTCGAGTCGGCGCCACACCCACCACATCCCCAGCGTCGACAAGATCAGCACCGGCCACTCGGTGTGGAAGGCGAGCATCTGGCTCCGCCGGTAGGTGAACGAGCACACCGCCACCAACCCCGCCGCCAGATACCCCGAGGGCAGATCGAGGAGCCACCGGCGAGCGCCGGTGCCTGCCTCTGCCGGGGCGTCGGCTGGCTCCGCCTCCGTGGTGTCGCTCGACCCGTCACCAGAGCCGCCTCGCCGAAGCAGCGTCCCGCCGAGCTCCGCGGCCACCCGGAAGACCAGTAGGCAACCGCCAAAGATCAACAACAACAGCGCCCAATGCACCGCCGCCATGTCGTTCTTCCCCGCTACCAGGAAGACCAGCGCGTAGAGCACATAGGTCACCGGCCCGCGCTGGTCGATGGCATCCCGATACGGCACCCCGCCCTCGAGCCACGACGTCGCGATCAACGCGCTCACCGCCTCGTCCACATCCCGGATCGGCCACCCCTCGAGCGGCATCCGCAGCGCCA
>JAGQSE010000803.1:0-3021 GCA_020439725.1 Acidobacteriota bacterium | reverse complement strand
GGACGCGGCTCTGCCGCGCGCGAAGCGTCCTGCTCGTTCATGGAGTCGAGAGTGGCACAGGGTGGATGAATGCCGGATGACCGAGGGGCGTGGCCGCGCTATGAAAGGGAGCTTGCATAGCGGAAGGGGAAATGAAAGAGTTCTTTCATAGCGAGATGCGATGAGAGTCACCGGAACCTACGAACGCAGCTCCGTCTCCGGCGAAGAGGTGAGCGCGTTCCTCCCCAACCCCCTGCCGCCCCAAGGGCCGCCGCTCGACCTCGACACCGAGGCCCGTCGCCTCCTCGAGGGCGCCACGGAGGCTCTCCGGCGGCTGGACCTGGCGGTCGGCATGCTCCCCTCGGTGAGCTGGTTCGTCTACGCCTACGTGCGGAAGGAGGCGGTTCTCTCGTCGCAGATCGAGGGTACCCAAGCGACCCTCCTCGACCTCCTGACCTTCGAAGCCCGAGAAGACCTTGATCCCGAGATCGAGCCGGATGTCGACGTCGAGGAGATCTGCAACTACCTCGAGGCGGTCAACCATGCGCGTGCGGAGCTTGGCAGGAGTGACGGCCTGCCCCTGTCGATGCGACTCCTCAACGAGTGCCACGAGCGACTGCTCTCCGGCGCCCGAGGTGCCAACGGGATGCCCGGGGAACTTCGGAAGAGCCAAGTATGGATCGGAGGAACGCGCCCCGCCAACGCCGTGTTCGTCCCGCCGCCGCACCACGCCCTGCCCGACCTCCACTCGGCGCTCGAGCGCTACATCCACTCCGACGACGGTCTGCCGCCGCTGGTGCGGATCGCCCTGATCCACGTCCAGTTCGAGACGATTCACCCCTATCTCGACGGCAACGGCCGGATCGGTCGCCTGCTGGTCCACCTCCTGCTCGAGCAGTACGGTCTTCTCGGCCAGCCTGTTCTCTACCTGAGCCTCTACTTCAAGCGCCACCGGGCCGAGTACTACCGTCGACTCGATGCGGTGCGCACCGCCGGCGACTGGGAGTCTTGGGTGAGCTTCTTCCTCGAAGGGACCGTGGCCACGGCTCTCGACGCCGTCGAAACCGCGTCGACTCTGGTGACCCGGATCGCCGCCGACCGGTCGCGTCTGCTCGCAGCGAAGTCCACCACCGTCGCCGCGCTACGCCTCTTCGAGCTCCTCCCCGATCACCCCGTCCTGACCATCCCCCGTGCCGCCGACCTCCTAACCACATCCCGCCCCACCGCCTCCAGCGCCATCACCCTCCTCACCAAAGCCGGAATCCTCACCGAAACCACCGGCCGCAAGCGCGACCGGATCTTCCGATACGAGGCCTATCTCGAGCGGTTGGGGGCTGGGACGGAGGTTGGGGAGTGACCCGCGTGAAGCAGGCAGCCGTCGCGTAGGGCGGGCGCCAGCCCGCCGCGTCCTACCCTTTGCGCCTATGCCGCCGTGAGCACACGAGCGCTGAGCTGTGCTATCCCGACGAGGCCCCGCTCCAGCGGGGCGGGTGAGTCTAGTGAGTGCCTCCCCGGTAGCCGGCGCGCAACGCCGGAGCCTCGCAGACCGGTTCCCACGCTGGAGCGCGAGAACGATGAGATCTGACTGGAAGCTCCCTACCTCCCCCACCGGCATTGCACCTGCTGACCGAAGAGGCAGTTGAAGACACGGTCGGGGAGAGAGTAGATCGGGCCGCCGTCGTGGGTCAGGACGAGGGCGATGGCGAGTCGGTTGGTGGAGGGGAAGGGGATCTCGTTGTACGGGATGAAGAGCTCTACAACCTGGCCATCGACGCGATGGAGCGGGCGATAGAGGGGATATTCGACGCGGACGAGGTGATTGAGGTTGGTTCGATCGAAGCCGCCCTGCTCGATGTGCTTGAAGGTCACGTAGAGGGAGATGTCTTGGTCGAGATCCCACGTGATCCAGGAAAACTGGAGGAACAGCCCGCGCTGCGTGAGATCCGGTGTGCAGACGTTGAGGAAGGCTCGGGCGGTCAGGTCCAGGACGTCGCTCTCGTAGGAATCCGACAGGACCGATTGGGCGCTCTCACGAGCCCTGAAGCCTTGTGACCCGAGGCGTGGCGCGAAGCGCAGGTCCAGGCAATCGCGGATCAGCGCATCCTCGAGCACCGAGACCCGGGCGTCGAGCTGATCGATCTCGCTGCCCAGCTGGTCGACTCGTGCCTCGAGCGCCGTCATGCGTCGGTCGAGGTCTTCAACCTCCAGCTCTAGACGATGCTGTTCCCTTCGGATTTCGTCGACGGCCAACTTGAGACCGGTCACGTCCCCACTGAGCACCTTGAGAGTTTCGCGGTGGGCTTGGTCGACCAGCGCGAGCTGTTCCTCTGCCTTGTCGATGGCTTTCTGGCGGAGAACCTGCTCCTCCCCTACCGAGCCCGAGACCTTGGACACCTCACTTCTGATGAAGTCCTGGAGCTCGGCCCTGGTGGTCTCCAGCTGCGAAGCGACGTCTTGGCCGGTCAGTGAGTCCACGAGCTTCCCCGCTTCGTAGGCCGCGAAGAAGCTCGCTAGCACCTTCCCTGCCGACTTGAGCGCGGGCCAGAACAGCTCCTGGAAGACCTTGCTGCCGGCTGATGCTTCTGCGGGTCGCAGCGTGCCTGACAGCAGCAGGCAGAGTGCCAACAGGACCACGACCATGTTCCGCGGAACTCTCATTGGGCTCTTTCCCTTCTCCGGTAGGAACCGGAGAAGCGGTGACGATCCTTCTTCTTGCGTGATTGAGACTTTCGCGAGCATAGCAGTTGCTCGGCTGCGGCAAGGCGGTGCTTCGGGAACGGTGGGACGCTGGAGCGTCGGGACGTGGGTCCCACCTTGGAGCGAGGGAACGAGAGAGAGAAGCCACTGGCTCCCACGCTCCAGCGTGGGCGCACGGCCGCCGAGCTCAGCGAGGACGCCGAGGCCCCGCTCCAGCGGGGCGGCCGACTCTTGTGAGGGTTCCCCGGGTCGCGAGCTTGCGACGCTGGAGCGTCGCGGACTGGGTCCCACGCTGGAGCGTGGGAACGAGAGGGCTCTTGGACCTCCCGGTCCCCCCTCACACCA
>JAGQSE010000802.1 GCA_020439725.1 Acidobacteriota bacterium | reverse complement strand
GCTTCGATCTTGACCTCGATCTCGTCCCCGCTGGTGGCGGTCTCGAGGTCGAAATAGACGGTCCCCTCGGCGCCGTTGGCGATCTCCACCGAGCGTGTCGCCTCGCCGGCGACCTTGGCGCTCCCCGAAACCGTCATCCGTACCTCCATCGGTCCGCCGGCACCGGTGTCGTTGCGCACGGTCACCGGGATCCGCAGCGTCTCGCCGTAGGACAGGACCCGCGGCAAGGTCGGCAGCAGGACGATCGGATCGCGCACCCGGAGCCGCTCCGACGCGGCGCCGAAGCGCCGGCCGTCGGCGGTCACCGCCATGATGCGGACGGCCCCCTGGAACTCGGGCAGCTGGATCTTGGTCCGTACCTTGCCAGCGCCGTCGGCGGTGAGCACGCCGCTCCAGAACGCCACCGGCTTGGCGCGCCGGATGCCGTCGGTGCGGACGTACTGGGCCTCGTTCTCCTCGAAATCACCGCCACCGGCGGCCTTCGCGCCCTCGACGTCGGGGAAAAGCAGCCCGAAGCTGTCGTAGGAGATCACCCCCAGCGCCAGCCGCCGATAGAAGAACTCGAAGGGATCCGGGGTCTTCTGGGCGATGAGCTGGAGAATCCCCTCGTCCACCGCCGCCACCGTCACCGCGGCTCCCGGCGCCGTATCGACGGCGATGGTCACCTCGGTTTGCGAGCGCACCTCCTCGGGAGCCTCGATGTCGGTCGCCAGGCGGTTGCTCACCCGGTCAACGGGTAAGGCGATCGCACCAAAGGCCCGCGCCACGCCACCGGGCTCGAGATCCGCCGACGAGCGCACCAGCGTCGCGGTGACATAGGCATTGGGTCGATAGCCGCCCTGGATCGGCACCTGGATCGTCGCGGTGTTGCCGGTCAGCGTGTGGATCTGGGTGTCGAGGACGCGATCCGACTCGACGGTCAGCAGCAGCTTGCCCGGGAAGGGCGCGCGCACCTGCACCGTGGCCGTATCGCCGGGGCGGTACTCGTCGCGGTCGAGGTCGAGCTCGATGTGGCTCGGGTTCTCGATGGCCCAGGGCGAGTAGCCCCAACCGCTGACATAGAAGGTGATCGAGGTCGCCGCGCCGGTGGCCGGATCGCTGATCACCAACCGATGCTGGCCGTAGTCCTCGGGCTTGAAGCTCACCGAGCCGCGTTTCGAGCCAGCCTTGATCGCCTTCTGCTGCACCGGCACCGACTCGCGGGTCGACTCGTAGTGATACGAACCCGACGGTGTCTTGCGCAGAACCGTGTTCCAGCGTTCGAGGAAGAGCTCGGCCACCAGGTCTCCGCTCGCCTGCTCACGGCCCTCGGGACTCACGGCGACGAAGTCGAAGCCGACCTCCTGGCCCGGCTCGGGATAGCCCTCGCCTTGGCGCTTGAGCCCCAAGTAGTAGGGCACCGGGTGGATCGGCACCCGCGCCAGCGCCGTGACACCGCGGCCACCGGCCTCCTGGACCCGCGCGGTGATGATCCCCACCAGCGCCGCCGGCACCTCGGAAACCGCGAGCACCGGCGCCTCGAGGGCCGCCTTGCCCGCGTCGTCGAGGGTGCCCTGCTGGTGGTAGATCTCGCGATCCTCGAAGGAGCGGTCCGAGTCGCCAAAGGTGTAGCCGGCGAAGCCTGCGGGAGCGAAGGGCGACGGCGCGAGCCGCACCCGCGTCTCCATCGCCAGCCCC
Organism: Acidobacteriota bacterium; assembly: GCA_020439725.1. Taxonomy (GTDB): domain Bacteria; phylum Acidobacteriota; class Thermoanaerobaculia; order Multivoradales; family JAHZIX01; genus JAGQSE01. The sequence continues at coordinate 2,196 of JAGQSE010000802.1, read as the reverse complement.
GCCGCCGGCGGCCCGAAGAGATACGAGCTCTGGACCGTGTACGCGAGCTCCTGCCCGGGCACCACCTGCGGAGTGGTGGGCTCGATGCTCACCTGGATGCGGTCCGGGACGAACTCCTCGACCTGGAAGCGATAGGTGCCGAGGACCTTCTCCGCCGCCTCGAGCTCGAGGGAGTGCGTACCGGTCAACGCGTAGGGCGGCAGATCGAGCGAGAACTCCGCCAGCCCGCGGCGATCGAGCTGCACTTTCTGGGTGCCCAGCACGCGACCCTGGGGGTCCTTGTGGCGGAGGATCGCGGGCATCGTCGGCGGCGTCGACAGATCGCCGGCACGCACCAGCGCGACCCCCGACACGGTCGCGCCAGGTCGGTAGAGATCGCGCTCGCCATAGAGGAAGGCGGTGTAGCCCTTGCCCTGGGGCTCGGCCCCCGAGACGTCGAGACCCGTCGTGTCGATGGCCATGCGATCGAGATAGAGGAAGCTCCAGTCCTGCCCCTTCTCGACCGTCACCAGGAAGGGCCGCTGCTTCTCGAGATCCACCGCGCTCCCCAGGCGCCACAGCCCCGACGCGTCGGTGCGCCCCTCGCCGATGACCTGGTTCTGGTCCGAGATCAGCGTCACCTTCGCCCCCGCCGCGGGCTCGAGGGAGCGCGAGGACGCCGCCCAGACGAGGAAGTCGTTCTTGCCCCGCTTGGCCACCGCGCCGAGCTCGGTGACCAGGATCCACCGCTGCTCCGCCTGCCAGTTGCCCGGCCGGCTGAGCAGCACGCGGTAGAGCCCGGGCGCGTCCTTGGGCACCATGTCGCCAAGCGACAGGACCGTCGTCACCGAGTGGTTTCGCTGCCCCTCGATGGACAGGGTCTTGGTGGTCAACCGGTCGCCCAGCGAGCGCGACACGATGTCGCCCGAGTAGGTCGAGTCGGTGTCGAGACCACCGCCGTACTCGATGAGCGAGAACAGGTTGTTCTGATAGACGCGATCGACCGCGACCTGGACCCGCTGGACGTTGACCGTCTCAATGGCCAGGTTGCGTGGCCCTTGCGCCGACAGGAAAAGCCCCTGGCTCTGGAAATCCGCCGAGGGATCGAGGTCGGTGAGCCGTACCTCGGTCATCGAGGCTTCGGGCAGCACCGCCTGGTCCGACGCCGGCAAGCCCGCACCGAGCCTGAGCTGGTAGCGCCCACCCGGCGCGAAGGGGCCGGTCAAGGTCAGCCGATTGCGCGACGCCGACAGCCGGAAATCGACCGCCGGGGCCACCGACACGTAGGGCCGCGCCGCCGCCGCGGTCAAGGGTGACGAGAACGCCACCTCGATCCGCGACTCGTCCTCCCCCGGGAAGGACCGCACCTCGCGCACCGACAGCTTGTCGCGCGAACCGACGAAGATCTTCTCGGTGAACTCCTGCCCCAGCGGGACGTTGCCCTCGGACGGGGTGAGCGCCGCGTCGATGACCAGGTCGAGCTCGCGCTCGTCCTTCTGCTTCTGCACCGGCCCGGTGCGGAACCCGATCTGCGGCCGCGACCAGTAGGTCTCCTCGAGCGTCACTTCGACCTTCCCACCCTCGGCCTGCGAGTCCTTGAGCTCGATGAGCGGCGCCAGCGTTTCGGGATCGACGGCGTAGTTGAAGCGGATCGTGCCGCGCAGAACGACCTTGCCCTCGCCGTCGAGGAGCGGCTCCTCGTTGACCTCCACCGACTCGACGAGGAACTGGTCGGTGCGCACCACCAGCCGCGCATCGCCACCCAGCGTCCGGTCCGGCCCCAGTAGCCGCTCGGGGATCAGCGTCACCGCGTACTGGCTGGCGATGGGAAACCCACCGCTCGGCTCGAAGCGCAACGAGTTGACCGCCAACCACCGCCAATGCCCCGCCAGCGGCGGATCGATCGTCGCCGGCGCCTCCCCCAACACCTCGCCCACCTTGCCCTCGCCTACGGGCTGGTCGAAGAGGATGTCGACGAACTGCCGCCCGTCCCGGTCGAGCACCAGGTCGAAGACGTTGACGACCTCCTTCTTCGCTCCGCCACCCCCGCCCCCCGGCGACAGTGCATAAAAGCCCACGACCGCGAGCAACACCGCCAAGACCACGATGGCCCCATTCCGCCAATCCGCGAAGAAACCACCCCCAGCCTTCGGTTCGCCCTGCTCCGTCATGAGCTCGTATCCCCCGTTGAGTTCTTGGGCGATTGTAGCCGCCAAA
>JAGQSE010000801.1:2592-10637 GCA_020439725.1 Acidobacteriota bacterium | reverse complement strand
CCGAGGATCGCCACCGCCGCCGCGGGGCTCCGTGGCAGGAGCAGCGCGACGACGATCTCGGGTCCCGCGCCGAGGCCGCGCAGCCGGCCGGCCAACCGTTCGGCCCGCCGGTCGAGCTCGGCGTAGGTCCAAGAGTGCCCGGAACCTTCGAGGGCGACGGCGTCCGGGGTGTCCGCCGCCTGGCGCTCGAAGCGCCGGTGTACCAGCCAGGAGCCCGCAGGCGGGTCGGCGGTGGCGTTGCGCTCGACGACGATGGCCTGATACGCCGCCGGCGTCAGCACGCGACGCGGGCCGCCCGCGAGGTCGTCGTGCGGTCCTGCCGCCTTCGATTTACGTCCAGCGCTCTTCATGGCTCGCCCGATACGGACCCAGCTCAAGCGAGCGAAGGGACTTCCCTCGCCTCGCGGATGAGAGGTCGATCTGAAGGGGATCTCCGGGATCTAGTCCCGCTGGCGGTCCGGTCGGAGGGCATCGACGACACCACACCTCTCTCGCCGCCGCGCTCTTGCAGCGCCATCGAGTCACCGATGCTCAGCTTGAAAGGTCGTCCCCGGAACCCCGACCGTCCCCCTAGAAGTGTGGCGGCGATGGCGGGGCGGGACAGTTACGAACTAGAAAGTCCCGGCAGATCTTGATGTAGCGCACGATTTCTTGCCGAGCGGCAGAATTCGCTTCATCTCTAATACTGATCGAGGGGTTGGGCGGGCGGGATGAATACTTCCTGAAAGGTTTCTTTTTGCCGGACGGGACCCCTGGCCCGGCGCATCGCTCGATCGAGGATGCCGCGGCGGGTCCAGCGCCGCCGGCAGTTGATCGATCGTCAGGGACCCGTCGACACGGGTATTGGTATCAGCCGCGCGGTCCCGGCAACAGGTCGCGGCTCAGGTCCCGGGGCTCGCCGGCGGTGCACAGGACGTCGTCTTCGATGCGGATACCGCCGCAGGAGACGAGGCGATCGACCAGCCCCCACTCCACCGCCGAGGCATCCGATCCGCTGCGTAGCGGCTCGAGGAGCATCGGGATGAAGTAGATCCCCGGCTCTATGGTGAGCAGGTGGCCGGGCTCGATGGGGCGGGTGGTGCGGAGGTACGGGTGGCCCTCCGGTGGCGCCGTCGTGCCGCCGGAGGAGCTCGTCTGCCGGCCGCCGACGTCGTGGACCTGGATGCCCAGGTGGTGGCCGAGGCCGTGGGGAAAGAAGGGGCGGGTCAGCCCGCGCTCGTAGGCCTCCTCGGCGGACACCTTGAAGATGCCGGCTTCGGCGAGCAGGCGAGCGACATGGCGATGGGCCTCGAGGTGGAGCTCGACATAGGACGCTCCGGGTCGCACCCCGGCGACGAGCTTGCGTTGGAAGGCGTCGACACCGGCCAGCAGCTGGTGGAAGACCGGGTCCGCGTCGTGCCGTGCCCAGGTGCGGGTGAGGTCCGAGGCGTAGCCGTCGGTGGCGGCGCCGGCGTCCATCAGCAGCACCGTCCCCGGAGCCGCCTCGCGGCCGCGCTTGAACTGGTAGTGCAGCACCGAGCATTTCTCGTCGAGGGCGGAGATGGGGAAGAAGGGCGTTTCCTTCTCGAGCTCGCCGGCGGCTTCGAGATAGCGCTCGTGGATCTGGTACTCGCTGGCACCCTCGAGGAAGGCGTCGCGGGCCGCCAGGTGGGCCCGGGCCGCGTCCTCGCAGGCATCGCGGACCAGCGCCACCTCGTGGTCGGTCTTGTAGGCGCGGTACCAGTCGAGGGGATACATCAGCGCGGCCGGCTCGATGAGGTGGGGGGGGACGCCCAGCTCTCCGGCGGCGGCCGGCGAATCGCCGACGTAGGCCACCCAGGTCAGGTTGCCGAGCTCGGCGGCGACCTGGTCGAAGCCCCCGACCTCGGTGACGTCGACCTCCCCCTGCCAATAGGACTCGGGGATCGGCGACGGGTCGTACCAGTAGTCCTGGGGTCGCACCACCACCACTCGGGGTCGCTGACCGGGCCGCGCCAGCACCACGTGCTCGGGACCTTCGACGGGTACCCAGCGCCGGAAGTGGGGCGTCGGCTTGAAGTTCACCGGGTGGTCGTCGGCGTGGTACTCGACCTCACGCCCCGAGTGGAAGAGCACTCCCTTGAGCTCGACGCCATGGTCCCGCGCCTCCTCGAGCGCGCGCTGGAGGTAGCCGTCGAGGATCTCGAGATGCTCTCGGTACAGCGTCGCGTCGGTCATGGGGCTCTCCAGGTGGTTGAGGGTGGGTGGGAAGGCTCCGGCCTCGAACTCTCCCGTTCGGGGCTCGGACCTATTCTGGTGGGAGCCTCGGAGGTGGTCAAGGCGCGCGGTCGCGATGGGCCTGTGACGTGGCCGGAGGCTCTGTCGTATATGTGATTACGACATCGGATGATCTCAGATCTCCTCGAATTCCGCGGTAGCTCCAGTGTCCCGAGCTGCGGCCGCGTGTCACGTCAAGGAAGTCGTCGTGATGAGAGTGGCGCCCGAGGCCAGGAACCCGGCGATCCGGCAAGGAACCGACTTCGGGCTTTCCTTGAAGCGTTCGTCATGACATGCTGTAGCAGCATCAATTTCTTCCGTGAGGTCACCGACAGCTCGAGCCGAGGTCACGAAGCCGAGCGCAGGGTGTTCACCTCATACCGAACCAGAGGGGAGTCCGAGATGTCCGAGTGCGATGGTTGGAGGGAAAGGTCTGTGCTCGATCGTTCAGCGAAGAACTCGGTTGTCGGTTCGCGGCCGGTCGGCTGGCGGGGGTGGTGGTCCAGCGTCCTCTTGGTGGGGTTGATCGTCGCCTTGGTGGCGCCGGCGGCCGCTCGAGGCGGCAGCATCGAGGGCTATGTCCTCGAGGCGCGGGCCGACGGTACCGGACCCCGTCTCGCCGGGGTCGAGGTGCGGTTGGTCGAAGGCACCCAGTCGGCGGTGACCGCCGCCGACGGCACGTATCGCATCGAAGGGATCCCCGAGGGCTACTACCACGTGATCATCTCGCCGCCGCCCGCGGGCTATGTCGGTCAAGTCTTCGGCAACGTGCCGTGTTTTGCTCCCGGCACCTACGCCGGCTGCCCGGTGGACCTCGGTTCCTTCCTCGAGGTGCCCGCCGAGGGCACCATCGAGAACGTCATCTTCCCGCTCCAACCCGAGGCCGTGATCACCGGTGACGTCACCGAGGCGAGCGAGGGCTCGCCGGCGGATGCCAAGGTCGCGCTCTACCTGCTGTCGGATCCGATCTTCGAGCCCTCGTTCGTGCGCATGGCCCAGACCGTCGCGGACGGCAGCTTCCGCTTCGACGGGCTGCCGGAGGCCGTGTACTACGCCGTCGCCAGCGGTCCCGGGTTCTTCGGGGAGTTGTGGCGGGAGAAACCCTGTCCCGCGAATTGCGACGTCGCCGCGGGGGACCAGATCTTCGTGCGCAGCGGTGAGGTCACCGGCGGCGTCGAGTTCACGCTTGCCCTCGAATCGACGATCACCGGCCGGGTGACCGAGGAGGGCAGCGGCGATCCCTTGAGCTTCTTCATCGTCTGGCTCTTCGACTCCGCGGGGACGTTCCTCGACGCGGCGACGACCGACGACGACGGTGTCTACGCCTTCGACCTGCTCGGTGCAGGAACGTACTACCTGCGCACCTTCGCCGCCGTCCAGTGGGCGGACGAGATCTACGACGGCTTCGCCTGCCCGGGTCTCGACGGGAGCTGTGACGTGACGACCGGGACGCCGGTGGTGCTGGCGCCGGGGGCGCAGGCCACCGGCGTCGACTTCTCGGTGGCGGTGGGCGGTCAGATCCATGGCACCGTGCGCAGCGAGATCGGCCAGCCGGTGGCCGCCGTGGTCGATGCCTGGAGCGCCACCGGCGAGCGGCTGCGCACCGCCTACGCGGCGACCGACGGTACTTACCAGCTGACCGGTTTCCAGACCGGTGACTACTTCATCACCACCCGCCTGGCGCAGGGCTACCTGCCCCAGCTCTATCAGGGTCTGCCCTGCGGCGAGCTGCCCGAGCCCGATTGCGACGTCACCCTGGGGACTCCGGTCCATGTGGAGCTCGGGCAGACGACCGACGGGATCGACTTCGCCCTCGAGTCTTCGGCGGACTGCACCCCGGGAGACTTCCGGGCGTGCCTCAACCGTGGCCGCTTCGCGGTCGACATCACCTGGACCCGCCCCGACGGCACCTCCGGCAAGGCGCACTCGGAGCAGCTCCCGGGCATCGACGACTCGGGGTACTTCTGGTTCTTCCGCCCCGACAACGTCGAGCTCTTCGTCAAGGTTCTCGACGCGTGCAACACGACTTTCAACAACTACTGGGTCTTCGCCGCGGGCTTGACCAACGTCGAGGTCCAGATTCGAGTCAAGGACACCGTGACGGGCTTTGAGCACACCTACGGGAATCCACAGAGCAGGCCCTTCCAGCCGATCCAAGACACCGCGACCTTCCGCGTCTGTCCCTGAGTCGGCCTCGCGGACGACGGCTTTCCCAACCACCGCTCCGTCCCGGCCGCGACCGGCCGGGGGCGGGGCGGTGGTGCCGGAGCCGCGTCGAGCGGCTCTTCGGGGAGCCGGCGCCGACGGCGACGCTTCCCGGCACCTTCGCGAGCGCTCGCTGCGGAGGCGTCTCAAACTCTGCCTGGCGGCGGTCTGGGCCCTGGTGGTGGCGCTCCTGACGCCGACCTTCCTCGGCCGCGCCGCCGACGACCTGTTCATCACCTATCGCTACGCCTTCAATCTCGCCCACGGTCAGGGTCTGGTCTTCAATCCCGGAGAGCACGTCTTCGGGCTCACCAACCCGGGCTTGGCGCTGCTGCTGGCGGCGCTCCACGAGCTCACCGGGGTGCCCGTCCACCTCCTCGGCACCGTGGTCTTCGCGCTCGCGTTGTGGGCGCTCGCGAGTTTCCTGCTGGTCGCCGCCCGCGGTGCCACCGAGATCGCGGTCGCGGCGGTGGGCGGAACGCTGGTCGTCGGTTCGACGCTGCTGTGGGTCAACAACGGCACCGAGCAGGTCCCCGCGTTGCTCCTGCTGGTCGTGGCGGCGATGGTGGGTCGGCGTCGGCCCGTCGTCGCCGGTATTCTCGCCGGCGCCGCGGTGTGGCTGCGCCCCGAGGCGGCGATCGGGGTCGGCCTGCTCGTCGTGCTCGAGTGGATCGAGGCGAAGCGCTTTCCGTGGCGACTGGTGGTGCCCGCGGTGGCGGTGATCGGTCTCGGTGCCGGCCTCGCCGAGCTCTACTATGGCAGCGCGTTCCCCGCCACCTTCGAGGCCAAGCGCACGATGGCCGAAAGCCGGCCCGGCAGCTTCTCGGGGCCGCTGCGCTTCTGGTTCCGCGGCGGCCGGGTCCTCGCCCGCCATTGGGGGCCGCTGCTGCCGCTCGTCGCGGCGCTCGGCGTGGTCGGGTTGTGGCCTTTGGCCGCCCGCTCGCACCGCCCGCTCCGCCTGGTCGCGCTCTACGGTCTCGCCACCGCCGTCGCCTACCCGCTCCTCGGCGTCCCCTTCTTTCCCTGGTACGCGGTACCCGCGGTGATCGCCGCGCTCTACGGTCTCGCCGCCGTGGCGGTCGCCACCGGCCGCCGGCTCGCCGAGCGTCTGCTGCCCGCCTACCGGCGCACCGCCCGTGGTCTCGTCTCGGCGGTGGTCGCGGGCCTCGTTCTGGCGGTTCCCCTCGGCTCGATGCTCACCGTCTGCGTGCCATGGCTCGAGCACTTCGAGGGCTATGGCCGCTATCGCACCTATCGTCTTGCCGGCGAATGGATCGAGCGGCACTCGAAGACCGGCGAGCGCATCGCCTATGGCGAGATCGGCACGCTGGCCTACTTCTCGGAGCGCCCCGTCGATGACCTGTTGGGGATCACGACGCCGCGCTCGTTGCCCTACGTCCGCGCCCACGACCCCGCCGGCGCCTTTCTCGCCGCACCCCCGACCTTCTTCGTCGAGCACCCGCAGGGACCCCACCGCGGCCTCGTCACGCGTCCCTGGTTCGAGCGCGGCTACCGGCTCGTCGCCACCATCCCTCCCGCCCCCGGTGAGCGCGGTGCGATGAAGATCTACCGCCGTCGCGACGGGGTGCCGCTACCGCCGCCGCAGGGACGCCACGACCCCTCCTGAGGGGGCACGTTTCGGTCCCTCACGCTCCCCTCGTCATTGCCCCTCGTCATGGGCACTGCTGCCCACATCGTGGGCGGTAAGGAAGGGTTCCCATCCCTGCGGTGCCGTCCAAGAAATTCTCGGTTTGCAAGGTTTCTATTTCAGTTTCGGCAATTTCTTTCTTGCGGTCCGCATCTCGACCGGTGAGCCTCTCGAGCTCCGAGCTCCTGGCACATCCGCTGCACTGAGGACGTCCCGAGCGACGGGGCGAGCTCGCGACCGAGCGCCCCTCGCGATGTCTTCCAAACCCGACAGAACCAGCAGTGTGGAGGAGGTGCAGAATGCGTGCGACGTTGAGAGCTTTGCGGGACGGACAGAGGTTTTTGCTCAGGATTCGCGGCGAGGCGACGCTCGAGACCCCGACGGGGAATCAACGGGTCCGCGCCGGCGGCGAGGCGATCTTCCTGATCCAGGGGGACGGCACCGCCCGGCGCTCGCTCAAGCTACGGCGCTTCGTGCTCGCCACGACCCCGGTCAAGACCGAGCGGGGCGACACCGGGGTGGTCTCGGTGCTCGGCGAGCTCGGTGAGGGGCGCTACTTCTTTGGCGACAAGGGAGACCGCTTCAAGGTCGACGCGGCCTGTCGCATCCACTATCCGGAGCTCGACCGCCGGGCCGGCAAAGAGGAGGAGCACCGCGGCTGCTACTTTCAGCCGACCACCCTGCCCGCCGGCGTGCACATCGAAGGCGAGGTGAGCGAGCTCGAGGGCGAGCGCCCCTACGGGCCGGTGCGCATCACGGTCGCATGTCTGGCCGGGGAGGACGAGGCGTTCTCGAGCCTGACCCTCGATCTCGACGTGCCGTGGGAGGTCCTCGTACCCCTCGGCGGCTCGACCGACAACCACCCCTGCCCACCGACCCACCAGGTCAACCAGCGGCGGCTGGTGGTCCAGCCGGTGGGGTTCCGGACCTCCGCCGCCGACCCCACGCCCAGCGCCAGCACCGCGGCGGCGCAGCTCGCCACCGCCCAGATGGTGTGGGCCAAGTGCTGCATCGACATCCAGGTGCAGCCGACGGTGCTGATCACCGACGCGGCGCTCAAGACCTCGAGCGACCAGACGGCGATCCGCGCAGCCTACACCGATCCCGATCCCAACACCATCGAGATCTTCTTCGTCCAGAACCCGCTCTCGGCCTCCGGCGGTGGCAACGCCGGGGCCATCGGCGTGGCGAGCCAGAAGGTCGTCCTCGCCGAGCCCAACGGTGGCAACCCGGTGTTGTGCGCCCACGAGCTCGGCCACGCCCTCGGTCTGCTGCACCCGCCGAGCTCGGAGTTCGGCACCGTCATGCAGCCCACCGGCAGCGCCATGAACCCGGGCACCGACCTGGTGACCCACAACATGTGCACCAATATCTCGCAGCCGGCGCTCCAGACCCTCGCCACCACCTGCTGTCTGCACCACGACAGCGGCGACCACTACATCCGCGACTTCCCCGAGGACGTCGGCAACGAGCCCTCGGACCCGCTGCCGCCGGGTCGCACCCGCTACTCGATGTCGAACGTCTGGAACCGTCTGAGCAACACGGTCGGCACCTTTGGCGCCAACGGTCCCGAGCACGAGCATCCAGCGCGTTTCGAAAACGACGGTGTGACGCCCAAGACCAACTACCTCTTCGCCCGCGTCGAGCAGGTGGAGACGCTGCAGATCAGCGGCGCCAGCGTGTCGTTCTATCTCAAGCACCCGGGCTCCGGGGCCGGCGCCATCACGCTCCTCGGCACCGTGGCGGTGCCGGTGGGTTTGCCCCAGGACATCAGCATCCCGTGGCAGGTGCCGGTCGGCACGCCCAACCACTCGTGCGTCTTCGCGGTGGTTTTCTCGCCGGCGGAGCCCGAACAGGACACCACGGCCCTCGACTGGGCGGCCTTCGAGGCGCTCTCCCACGAGGACAACGACTGGGCGCAGCGCAACCTAGACATCCGCAACACGGCGACCTCGAA
>JAGQSE010000801.1:0-2505 GCA_020439725.1 Acidobacteriota bacterium | reverse complement strand
CGCGGGCTCAAGAGCCTGGTGCTCGACGTGGCGGGGCGCGAGCATGAGGTGGCGGTCGGTGACTCGGTGCGTCTCGAGCTCCAGGTCTCGCGGCACGACACCCCCATCGTCGCCCGCGGGCACGTCCCGGCGGGGACCGAGGAGGGAGCGAGCTTCCTCGTCCAGGTGGACGCCCGCGCCGCCAAGGTCGACATGGTCGGCTACGCCACGGAGCTCCGCGTCACCCCGCGGCCCGCCTTCCTCTCCCAGTTCGCCGACACCCTCGCTGCCGCATGCGACGACCTGGTGCGGGTCGCCGACCTGACCCCGGCCTGCCAGATCTCGCACCGTCTCCGCGAGCGCCTGCGCAACCGCTGCGTCACCACCGAGTCGATGGCCAAGCTGGCCCAGCTCTCGGTCGAAGACCTGCAGCAGCTGGTCAAGGCCCTCGGCGGCCACGAGGAGTCGAAGGCCTACGGCATCGCCGAAGCCCTCGCCCGCCTGCTCAAGGCTCTCGAAGCCGCCGACGGCTCCCAGGACGCCTTCACCACCATCGTCGAGGCCTTCTTCGACCTCGCCCAGCGTCTCCAGGTCCTCGCCTGGGCGTTGGGGCAGAAGTAGGCCGGGCGCTTCGATCCGCAGACAGTGCCCCCGCCGCCGGTGCCATGGGTGCCGGTGGCGGGGGCGACTCCTTCGTGGCGCTGCGCATCGAGGATCGAAGGCACCAAGAGCCTAGAAATAGGGTCCTTTGCTATATTCCCCACATTGGGGATGAGGCTTTGACGCTCCCGACGCGCCGTTTGGTTCGTCGGGCATTTGCTCGCCCGGAGCGCTGTTGGAATGCGTCTGGGGGAAGGCATCCCCGAGGAGAGCCACGATGAGCGCCAGCACAACCACCACCTTCCCGCTGCTTTTCAGCTACCGGGACCTGATCGGCGGCAAGGGCTATTTCGCGGGTGTCGAGGTACACGGTCGGGCTCTGCTCGTCGAGAGCGACGGTGACGTGTGGATGTACGGCATGAACCCCGGTGGGCTCGCGGGCGGCGGTGCGACGCGCAAGGAAGCCCTGTCGGACTTCCGCCGTGGCTACAACTCGGTCCTCATCGACATCGCTCAGGCCAGCGACAGCTTCGAGGGTTTCAAGGCCGAGGTCGAGAGCTTCTTCCACGAGACCAACGACGCGCTCGAGCCCGACTGGGAGGCCGCCATCGCTGCCGTCCGTGCGGACGCGGTCAAGGCCGACTGGCTCAACCGGCGCCCGTACTCGGCAGATGCGGTGTCGATCTCCGTGATCCGCATCGAGCAGCCGGTCGCCGAAGAAAACTCTGTACCCAACGAAGAGCTCGCCGCCTGAGCGGATGGGCAGCCGCGGGCCTCTACCGCCCCAACTTCACCGAAACCGTCTTCCCGCCCTCAGTACCGGACTCGACCCCCGTCTCGACTCGGCCGTCGGAACCGAGAGGGCCTTCCTAGAGGGTGCGGAAGTGCCGTGGTACGGTGCATTCCAGGCGCGCTTCGCACCAGCCATGGCGGATCACGAACAACGAAAAGTCTGGGAGGTCCACGACCGATATGGCAACCGCATTCGGTTGACGGCCGAGCGCTGGAACCACGTGCTCGAAAATAGGTCGTGGATGGCTGAGCACTTCGAGGACGTTCTCGCGACCGTTCGAGAGGGGCGACGCAAGCAGGACCCGCTCGACCCGAGCAAGTACAAGTACTATCGACCCTGGAACGTACTCCTGCCGGAGTACAATCACCTCGTGGTCGTCGTGCGGTTCAGAGAAGGGCTCGATGCTCAGGGTCGGAACGTGCCGCAGAACTTCGTGGTCACCGCATGGGCGATCTACCGATACGGCGGGAGCTAGACCTTGACCGAGCAAACATCAGAGCGTTGGAGCTACCTCGAGGAGGACGACATCCTCGACGTCTACTTCGATGGCTTTGGTGGCGAGCGACCGGTCTGGACCATCGAGCTGACCGACAACATCACGATCACGATCGACCGTAGCTCGAAGAAGGCGCTCGCGCTAGGGCTTCTCGACGTGACCGCTCTCGCAAGTCGAACCCCTTCGGGCCCCCGCAGCTTCCCGATCACCGGTCTGGCCGACCTTCCTCTCGACGAACGGGACTTGGTTCTCGAGGCGTTGACCTCGGATCCCGTCCGCCGATGGCTCGACGTTTCGACCGTCGAGCTCCTGCCCGACTCACCCTTCGCGGTGATTCACCTGGCTGCCTTGCCGAGCGAGCTGTCGCGACGTCTGGCGGTTCCTGCCTGAGCCTCGTCGAAGACTCCGCACGACAAGGGAAGCGCTACCGCCCCAGCCTCAGCGAAACCGTCTTCCCGTCCTCGGTAGAAAGCTTCACCCCCGCCTCGTCCACCGCTTCGACCCGGCCGTTGAAGAAGACCTGGCCCTCCTCGAGCGCGCGGAGGCGCCGGTTGACGGCGTAGCCGAAGGCTTGCCATGGGCCGTCGGCGCGGCCGAGACCGGCCAGGTGGACGTCGGTGGCGGCGAAGGCGGGGGA
>JAGQSE010000800.1 GCA_020439725.1 Acidobacteriota bacterium | reverse complement strand
TTTCTGGACCGACGGGCATCCGCGCACGCCCTGCACGCCGTTGCGCGATTCGCGTAGGGGCAGCCCCCTGTGGCTGCCCTGCGGTCCCAACGTGGAACGGGGTGGTGCCTGTGTCGACACCGAGCGGTGGTCGAAACAGGATGGTGGTTCGGAGACAGGTCGGCCACGGGGGGCCGCCCCCTTTCTCCCGAAGCAGAAAGGCCGGCGCGAACGCCGGCCTTTCTTGCCTGTGCCCGTGAGACCGGGCGCCCCGGGGGCTTATTCCTCGGGAATGTTGTTGAACTTCACCGTGACCTCGCCGATCAGCTCGCGAGGAGCACCGGCATCGTCGAAGACGAAGACCTGAAGGTTGTGCGCCCCGTCGGCGTAGCCCCGGGTGTTGAAGGAGAAGGTGAACCCGGGGGCGCCGCTCTCCGGGTAGCTGGGGATCGGATAGCGCAGGCTGACACCCGGTCGCACGATGCCGTGGAACGCGTCGCCGAGCTTCTCGCCGTCCATCCAGATCTCGATCCGCTTGACCCCCTCGCGATCGAGGGCCCAGCCGTCGATGGTCAACACCCCGTTGTAGGTCAGACCGGTCCGCGGCGTGAAGATCGAGCCGAAGGCGCCTTCGTTGGCGAGGTCGTCGCGGCAACCGAAGAAGGCCGGGATCTCGTAGGCGTTCGAGAACTGGCCGGCGATGTCACCGGCGCGGAGCGTCAGGACGTGGAAGCCACGAACGAAGCCGAAGTCGATGAGCGCCCCGACGTTGATCGCGAAGCGGTAGCCGGCGCGCGGCGAGTCCTTGAGCCCGGGGAAGACCTTCTCGACGTCCTGGCGGACGAAGCCGGCGCAGTTGTAGAGGAAACCGCTCGCCGGATCGAAGCCGCAATCGGTGCGCGTGTTGGCGACGATGGCACCGTCGACCAACAACTCCAGGTACGAGATCCCTTCGTCACCGATCTCGACGCCCGCGTCGAGGGCCCAACCGTCGACCACCGACAGGGTGTCGAAGTTGGTGCAGTCGCCATAGAGGACCGCGTTCCGGCTCGGGAAGTCGATGCGCCCGAAGGGCACCAGGTTGTGGGTCGTGTTGGTGAACTCGAGGGTCTTGGCCGGCAGCCGAACGGCTCCGCCGTCGATGGCGCGGCAGACCGGCTGCACCTTGTGCAAGCCGTTGTGGTACCGCGTCGTGTCGAGGTTGAACGCGAAACCGGAGGCCGCCGCATCGGGGTAGCCCGGGTAGCGCTCGAGCACTCCCGCGCGCTGGCGGCCATAGGAGGCGCGGCCGGCGATCACGTCGTCGACGAAGATGTCGACCACCGAAACGCCGTGATCGTCGAGACACCAGCCGTGCAGCGGGAGATTGCCGCCGCCACCGGTGCCGCCACCGACGATGCCGCCGAACGAGCCGAAGGGAGGCGCTGCCATCGCGGGGGCCGCGATGCAGAAAATCCCGACGATCCAACTCAACAGCGTGACTCGCTTCATCACCAATCCCTCCAACGTGAGCACTCCAAGGCGGCCTAGCAACATCGGAAAATACCTGTGGAATCCGCCATCTCGCCAGTGAAATTTAAAGTCTTACATGAACTTTTCGCAGCAGTGTACCGCCAGCTATGCTCAGAAGTCAATGAATCGGCACCCGCGAAAGCACCGTCTGCGGGCCGTTGTCACCGGGTTTCCGTCCCTTCGCACCCATCGAGAAAGGCCTCGACGAGCCCCGGCAGGGCCTCGAGATCGTACCCGCCTTCGAGGAAGGCCGCCATGCGGCCCGAGCACAGCTCCTCCGCCACTCCCCGCAGCCGGCGCCCGAGCATCGCGAAGCACTCGCGGCTCCAGGTCAGCCCACCCAGCGGATCGTTGCGCCAGGCATCGAACCCCGCCGACACGAGGATCGCGTCCGGCCGGTGCCCGCGGATCGCCGGCAGGATCGTCTCCTCGAG
>JAGQSE010000799.1:3751-7295 GCA_020439725.1 Acidobacteriota bacterium | reverse complement strand
TCGACCTCATCGCCGGCATGGTGGGGGAGACCTGGGAGACCTGGAAGCGGACGGTCGAGAGAACCCTCGAGACGTCGCCGGACAGCGTGACGATCTATCAGCTCGAGCTGCCCTACAACACCGTCTACTCGAAGACGGTCCTCGACGGCGGCGACGGGCCGCCGATCGCCGGTTGGGAGCTCAAGCGCGAATGGCAGGCCTACGCTTTCGAACGGCTGGCCGCCAACGGCTATCGCACCTCGAGCGCCTACACGATGGTCAAGGAAGGGTGCCGCGAACCCTTCGTCTACCGCGACTCGCTGTGGCAGGGAGCCGACCTCCTGCCGCTGGGGGTCTCCTCCTTCGGTCACCTGAGCGGTGTCCACGTCCAGAACACCGCGGGCTGGACGCCGTATCTGGAGACAGTCGAAGCGGGGCACTTGCCCCACGGCCGCGCCTTCGCGACAAGCCCCGAGCAACGGCTGACCCGGCAGGTCATCCTCCAGCTCAAGCGGGGCTGGCTGGCTCGGGCTCCCTTTCTCGAGGCGTTCGGGGTGGATATCCTCGACCGCCATGGACCGGTTTTCGAGAGTCTCGAGAAACGCGGCATGCTGGTCCGCGGAAAGGACCGCGTCGATCTGACCCCGGCCGGCATGCTGCGGGTCGACCTGCTGCTGCCGGAGCTCTACGACCCGGCCTTTCGCGGAGCCCGCTACACCTGAGCCCGAGTTCGGGCCGTTCTTGCGGTCAGGAGGAGCCCTCATGAACGAAGCAATCGCCCTCGCCCGCCGTCCGAGCCATGCCGGAAGATCCCTGCCGGCGGCCTGTCTGCTGCTGTTCGGCGCCTGTGCTGCCGACGCTGGAGCTCCCGCCGGGGAGACGCCGGAGCCGGCGGTGGCGGTCTCGGGCCCGGCGGCGAGCTCCCAGCCGGTGGCGGGCTCGTGGCCGCAGTTCCGGGGCCCGGCGGCGGACGGCATCGTGACCGGCGAGACTTTGACGGTGCCCTGGCCCGAGGGCGGGCCGCCTCAGATCTGGCGGACGACCGTGGGCGCGGGCTATTCGGGGATGACGGTGGTCGACAACCGTCTCTTCACCCTCTTCGATCAATCGGGGAGCGAATGGCTGGCGGCCTACGACGCGGCGACCGGTGCCGAGCTGTGGCGTCATCGTCAGGGGGGCGCCTATCGCGACAGCCAGGGCGACGGTCCGCGTTCGACGCCCTCGGTGGCGGACGGTGTGGTCTATGCGCTCGGCGCCCAGGGCGAGCTCGCCGCGCTGCGCGCCGCGGATGGGGAGCTGGTCTGGCGCCACGCCCTGGCCCGCGACTTCGGCGCGCGGATCCCGACCTGGGGAGCCTCGACCCAGCCGGTGGTCGAGGCGGACCTGCTCCTGGTCAACGTCGGGGGGCGCGGCGGCCGATCGGCGATGGCCTTCGACCGCGCCACCGGCGAGGTGCGCTGGTCGGTGGGCGACGACGGGGCCGGCTACTCGATGCCCCAGGTCTTCGACGTGGTGAACGACGGCAAGACTCGTCGGCAGGCGGTCTTCCTCACCGCAGCGAGCCTGCTGGCGGTCGATCCCAAGACCGGCCAGGAGCTGTGGAGCCAGCCCTGGAGCACCTCCTACGACGTCAACGCGGCGTCGCCGATCTTCGTGCCGCCGAACCGGCTTTTCGTCTCGACGGGCTATGACACCGGCGCGGCGCTCTTCGAGATCGTTTCCCGGGGTGCCGCCTTCGAGGCGCGCGAGCTGTGGCGCAGCCGCGGGCTCAAGAACAAGTTCAGCAGCTCGGTCATCGTCGGCGACCGGATCTACGGGTTCGACAACTCGATCTTGAAGGCCGTCGACCTCAAGACCGGCGAGGACGTCTGGCGTCAGCGCGGCTTTGGTCACGGCACGCTGCTCTATGCCGACGGTCACTTCATCGTCCTGGGGGAGAACTGCAAGCTGGCTTTGGTGAAGACCGATCCCGACGCCTATCGCGAGGTTTCGTCGGTCCAGGTGTTGGGCCGCAAGTGCTGGACGATGCCGACGCTGGTCGATGGCCGGCTCTTCCTCCGCGACCAGGAGACGATGGAGAGTCTTCGCGTCGGTCCGGGCTCGGCCGGAAGCGGGGGCTGATCGCTTGTTCGCGCACTCGACCTACGACACGGTGGTGATCGGCGCCGGCCCGGCCGGCGCGACGGCGGCGGCGCTGGTCGCGGAGGGGGGGCACCGGGTGCTGCTCCTCGAACGCGACACGTTTCCGCGGTTCAAGATCGGCGAGTCGCTGATGCCCGCCTGCGGCGAGGTGCTGGGGCGACTGGGGCTCGTGGACCGTCTGCAGACGAGCCATTTCCCGAAGAAGTTCAGCGTCCAGTTCTTCTCGCCTTCGGGGCAGGCGTCGTCGCCCTTCTACTTCTCGGAGGTCGAGTGCGCGCGCCACCCGCAGACCTGGCAGGTGCTGCGCAGCGAGTTCGACCAGCTGATGGCCGACAACGCGCGGGCCAAGGGGGCCGAGGTACACCACGGCGTGAGCGTCCGCGATGTGCTCTTCGAGGGTGACCGGGCGGTGGGTGTCCGGGGGCGAGGTCCCGGGGGCGAAGCGTGGGAGGTCGGCGCCCGGGTTGTCGTCGACGCCACCGGGCAGAATGCGCTCCTGGCCCGGAAGCTGGACCTCCAGGAGGACGATCCCAACCTGCGCAACGCCTCGATCTTCACGCACTTCGCGGGTGGTGTACGAGATCCGGGGCGCGACGAGGGCGCCACGCTGATCCTCCACACGACGCACCAGCGGAGCTGGTTCTGGTCGATCCCGCTCCCCGACGATCGGGTGAGCATCGGCCTGGTGGCACCGCAGGACTACCTGGTGCGCCCCCCCAAGCGGCCGCCACAGCAGGTGTTCGAAGAGGAGCTGGCCCAATGCCCGGGCCTGCTGCCACGGCTCGAGGGCGCCAGGCAGGTGATGCCGGTCCAGGTGCTCCGCGATTTCACCTACAAGGCGCGCCGGCGAGCGGGTGACGGTTGGGTGCTGGTGGGCGACGCCTACGGTTTCGTCGATCCGCTCTACTCGTCGGGGGTGCTCTTGGCGCTCAAGTCCGGCGAGCTGGCCGCCGACGCCATCTGCCAGGGGCTCAGCGATGGCGATCTTTCCGGCGACCGGCTGGGGGCCTTCGAGGGGAGCTTCCTGCGCGGTATGGAGGCGATCCGCAAGCTCGTCTATGCCTTCTACGACCCCGACTTCAGCTTCGCTCGATTCCTGAAGCGGCACCCTCAATACAAGGACGCCCTGGTCCGGATCCTCATCGGCGACGTCTTTCGCGACGACGTCGACGACCTCTTCGTGCCGATGGCGGAGATGGTCGAGTTGCCCGAAGCTTGGACCTGAGGGCTCCCCCCACAGGACCCTCCGACATGGGGGACCCAAATGTTGGGGGTTGGCGGATATGGGGGACCCAAATGTTGGGGGTTGGTGGATGAGCGGTTTCGGGGTCCTTCGGGGTCGGGTCCTGCGGGTGGCTCCCTGGGGTCGCCATCCTCGGATCCCGACCCCTCCGCAGACCGTTCAGCCTGAGCGGTCCGGTCG
>JAGQSE010000799.1:0-3629 GCA_020439725.1 Acidobacteriota bacterium | reverse complement strand
CCGGTCTCGAAACATGGGGGACCCAGATGTTGGAGCTGGTTGGTTTGGCAACGGTGGTGGTGGGTGCTCGTGCCGACCGGTGAGGTTTTGTGGTTCCGCGAGGCACTGGTGACGAGGATCTGCATCATCGAGTCGTTGCCGGCTGTGGGCGGAGCGAGGGTGGGGAGAGGCCCCGGATGAGGGTCACGCTGCTCTCCGGCGGTGCGGCGGGGATGTACTGCGGAAGCTGTATCCACGACAACACCGTCGCGGCGACGCTGCAGCGGCAGGGGCATGACGCGGTGCTGGTGCCGCTCTATACGCCGCTCCGTACCGACGAGCCCAATGTCAGCGTCGACCGGGTGTTCTTGGGGGCGGTCAACGCCTATCTGTCGGTCAAGGCGCCGCGGTTGGCCCGGCTGCTTCGTCCCGTTCGGCGGCTGCTCGACCGGCCGCGCCTCCTCGAGTGGGTCGGACGGATGGGGGCCGCCGCGGACGCCGGTGAGCTTGGCGAGCTGACCCTGGCGATGCTCGCCGGCGGCGACGGGCCGATGCGCTTCTCCCTCGAGCAGCTCAGAGACTGGCTTGTCGACGGGCATCGGCCCGACCTGGTCCACCTTCAGAACTCGATGCTCCTCGGCATGGCACCGCTGCTGCGGGAGACGCTCGGAGTCCCGGTGACGTGCTCGCTGCAGGGGGAGGATCTCTTCCTCGACGAGCTCGTCGAGCCCTACCGCGAGAAGGCGCTCGAGATCCTCCGCACGCGGCACGCGGCGGCCGACCGCTTCGTCGCCAACAGTCGCTATTACGCCGACCACATGGCGGGACTCCTCGGGATCGAGCGCTCCAAGATCTCGGTGGTGCCTCTCGGGGTGCACCCGCAGGACTTCGCGCCCTCACCCGAGGTATCGGAGCTCGGTGAACGGCCGTTCACGGTCGGATACCTGGCCCGCCTCAGCCCGGAGAAGGGGCTTGCGGTGGCTGTCGAGGCGTTTCGCGAGCTCGCCGCGCTGGCGGCACCGGAGCCGGTACGCTTCCGGATCGCCGGCTACCTGGCTCCCAAGGACCGAGCCTTCTACGAGGAGCAGCGCCGGCGCCTCGACAGCTGGGGTCTCGACGTGGATCTGGTGGGCGAGGTCGACCGGGCCGGGAAGGTCGCGTTTCTCCGCAGCCTCGATGCGCTGGCGGTGCCGACGGTGTACCGGGAGCCCAAGGGTCTCTTTGCTCTCGAGGCGATGGCTGCCGGAGTGCCGGTGGTGCTGCCTCGGCACGGCGCGTTTCCCGAGCTGATCGAGGCGACCGGTGGCGGCCTGCTGGTCGAGCCGGGCTCGCCGGCAGCGGTGGCGGAGGCTCTCGACCGCTTGCGACAGGATCCGGAGCTGCGCCGAAGGATGGCGGACTCGGGTCGAGAGGCGATCCGGCGTGGGCACACGGCCGAGGTGGCGGCGGGCGGTCTGGTAGAGCTTTGGCACGATATCCTCGCCGAAAGGCCCGGGAGACCATGAACGAGAGCCCACTTCCAGAAAGCCCGCACCGCGAAGCTCCGATCTTCGAGTACCGCACGCAGCGCCGTGTCGAGTTCAGCCATACGGACATGGCGGGGATCGTCCACTTCTCTCGCTACTTCATCTACATGGAGAGCGTCGAGCACGAGTTCCTCCGTCACCTGGGGACCAGCGTCTCGTTCCAGCTCGACGGCCGGGACGCCGGTTGGCCACGGCTCGCCGCGAGCTGCGAGTACCGCAGCCCGGCCCGTTTCGAGGACATCCTCGACATCCATCTTCGGGTCCTGCGCAAGGGCCGCCGCGCGATGACCTACGGCTTCGTGTTCCGGGTCGGAGATCGGCTGGTGGCGGAGGGCAAGATCAGCGCCGCGTGCTGCTTCTTCGACGGACCCGACGGGCTCGAGGCGATCCCGATCCCCGAGGAGCTTTCCCGCCGGCTGGCGGAGGCGCCCCGCGAGGTCGCGCCGGTGGGAGAACGCTGAGATGGGGGCCGCAGAGCCAGGAGAGGTTCGAGGGCCGGCGGGAGTGTCGCTCCACCTGGACCGTGTCTCGCGTAGCTTCGAGACCGAGGCCGGATGGGTGCCGGTGCTGTCGGAAGTGAGCTTCGACGCGGCGGCGGGGGAGGCTTTGTCGGTAGTCGGTCCGTCGGGGGCCGGCAAGAGCACACTGCTCCACCTGCTCGGAACCCTCGACCGGCCGACGTCGGGCAAGCTCGAGATCGGGGGGCAGGATCCCTACGCGCTGGCCGAGGCCGAGCTGGCGCGCTTCCGCAACCGGACCGTCGGCTTCGTCTTTCAAGACCATCACCTGCTGCCGCAATACTCGTTGCTCGAAAACGTCCTGTTACCGACGCTGGCATTTCCTCCGCGCTCGGGGGAGGAACGCTCCGAGGACCGGGCGCGCCGGCTTCTCGAGCGTGTCGGGCTCAGCCATCGGCTCGACCACCGGCCGGCGCAGCTGTCGGGAGGAGAGCGGCAGCGGACGGCGATCGCGCGGGCGCTGATCCGAGCTCCGGGGTTGGTGCTGTGCGACGAGCCGACGGGGAATCTCGATCGTGCGACGGCGGGCGAGGTGACAGACCTGCTCTTCGAGCTCCACGGGCAGGAGGGCAACACGCTGGTGGTGATCACGCACAGCCTCGAGCTGGCGGAGCGCTGTCCGCGACGGCTCGAGCTCAGGGACGGGCGGTGCGTCGCAGCCTGAGGTTCTATCGCCACCGACATGTGGCGGTGGCGGCGGGCGCGGCGGTGGCCTGCGCGGTGCTCACGGGAGCCCTGCTGGTCGGGGATTCGGTCCGCGGCAGCCTGAGGGATCTGGCCCTCGAGCGGTTGGGAGCGACCGACCTGGCGCTGGTGGGGCAGGGCTTCGTTTCCCAGACTCTGGCAGGACGGCTCGAAGCGGCGCTGCGAGACGGTGGCGGCGACGCAGCTCGGGTCGTTTCTCTTCTCTCTCTCCCCGGAACTGCGGTGGCGGCGGAGAGTCGCGCGCGGGCGTCGCGCGTGACGGTGCTCGGTGTCGAAGGTTCATTCGCAACGCTGTGGCCGGCGTCGACGCTGGACTTCGAGGAGGGCGGAGGAGGGCAGAGCCCCTTCCCGCCGGTGATCCTCAACGAGCCCCTTCAGCGGGAGCTCGGTGTCGAGCCGGGCGACGCGGTGGTGCTGTCCTTCAGCGCGGCGGCGGAGGTGCCGCGTGGCAGCCTCATGGGGCGCCGCGACGCCGGCGAGGTTCTCGAGACGCTCCGTCTGACCGTGGCAGCGGTCGTCCCGACGACCGGCCCGGGGGCGTTCTCGCTGGCCTCGACCCAGATCGAGCCCCTCAACGCCTTCGTGCCCCTCGACCGCCTGCAGCGCGCCCTCGGACAGCCAGGGCGGATCAATACCCTGCTCGTCGCAGGGACACCTGGTGCCGAAGGCCGAGCCATGGTCGAGGCAGCCCGCGACCGGGTTTTGGAGCTGGCGGATCTCGGGCTCCGGCTTGAGCGACGAGGATCGGGCCTCGAGCTCACGAACGATCGCTTCGTGTTGCGCGCTTCGACCGTCGAGGCCGTCCAGTCGTTGGCCCACGACCTGGGTGCCACGACCTGGCCGCTCCGCTCCTACCTGGCGAACACGATCGAAGTGGTTTCGGGGGCAGGGTACGTTGGTG
>JAGQSE010000798.1 GCA_020439725.1 Acidobacteriota bacterium | reverse complement strand
AGAGGTCGAGCTGCTTTTCCAGAACACCGGGCTTTCGGGCACCGTGGTCGATGAGGATGGTGAGCCGATCGAAGGCGCCCGCGTCGAGGAGGTGGCTACCCACGCCTTCGTGGTGTCCGACGCCGACGGGCGTTTCGAGATCCGGGACCTCGATCCCGGAGCCCACGGTCTCCTGGCCCGACTTGGCGATCGGCGGAGCGAGGTGGTCGAGGCGATCGTGAGCCCCGAACGTGCCAGCGAGCCCCTGGTCCTGGTCCTCTCCGAGCACAGGGAAGATCGCGTCGAGGTGCTCGTCCGCGATCCTGGAGGCTCTGCCGCGAGCAGCATCGTGATCCTCGCAGACGACCACGGCGCCGAGCGACTCCAATTCACCCGCCAGGACGACCGCGCGACCTTCGAACTCCTCCCACCCAACCCAGGCCAGGTGCGCGCAGCAGCGCTTGTCGACGGCCGCTGGGTGCTGGGTCGGTGGACTCCCCTCGAGACCGCACTCGAGGAGGGGTTGGTCCTTGTCCCAGGTGATACCGGTAGCCTCCAGCTGACCAGCGAGTCGGCGTCGAGCTTCCCGATGATCGTCTCGGAAACCGGCTGGAACGTTACCGGGTTGCTCGGCCGTGTCGCCGCACCACCGATCCTCCAGCCGGGGACACCGATGGTTCTCTCCGGGCTGCCCGAAGGCACCTACCAGCTTCAGCAGGCAACTTCCTATACGACTGTGGCAGTGCGGTCCGGAGAGGTCACCCCGGTCGAGCTTCCGTAGGCGAGCCGCCGAAGCCCCTACCGGCCGCAGTACTCACCGGTCGTCACTGTGATCGAGTGGACCTCAACCTTGGCGCCGGTGCGGATGATGAACTCGCTGAGACCGACCTCGGTGCGCGGATTGCCCCAGTCGTAGGTGTAGCCCAGGCGCGTCCACGGGTAGCCGTCGTCGGTGTAGGAGGTCTTCATCGTGTCCTCGAACCAGCGCCGATAGCCCTCGTCCACCACCACACCGGGGGACGGGGGCACGAGGCCGCACTCGTGATCGGTGACCTCGGGATCTGGACACGGCCTCAAGAGATCCTGGGGCCACACCCAGAACTCGACCAGCCGGTCCTTGACCGCGTCCGGTGGCAGCCCCAGGAGCTGTTTGAGGCGGAGGTCGAGAGCCGGACCGCGATGCCGGCGGACGAGCTTGCGGCACAGGTCGCGGACCTTGGGAGCCAGGGTGACCCAACGACCCTCGGTCGCTTCGGTCGCCTGACCGACGAGGCCGTCGAAGTCGTGCCGGCCGGTCCAGTTGAGGACCAGGACCTCGCTCTCCCCGGGGCGACCGCGCCAGACCAGACCCGGCTCGTAGGGCACCACCGCCTGGAGCTTGCGGTAGATCTCGAAGGGCTCGGCGGAGGAGGCGTCACGGATCGCGCCACGATAGCGATTGAGCAGCAGCTCGGGGTCGGTCTGCCGGAGGCCCGAGCAACCGGCGGCGACGAGGAGCAGCGACAGGGCGAAGGACCGGAGGTGGCTTGACGTCGGTTTCATGGCTCGGCGGATTCCCGCGGCTTGTCGTCCTCTCCTACCGCGGCGGCTTTCACGACCGCTCTGCGGGCGGGTACGACACCGGAACGTGGGTGTTGCGACCTGGAGCCCGAGTCTATACCCTGTGCCCAGGTCTCGAACCCGTCTCCACGAAGTGCCATGAACCGCGCTGTGACCCTGCCGCTCTGGGTGGTGCTGGTCCTCGGACTCGTCGCCCTGTGGGCGCTCCTCGACCGTCTCCTGCTGCCCTCGGTGCGGTGGGTGCTGCGGCGTCGCGCCCAGCGCGTCCTCGACCACTTCAACCGCCGTCTGGCGATCCGCATCCAGCCCTTCAAGCTGACCAAGCGCCAGGTCCTGATCGACCGCCTGCTCT
>JAGQSE010000797.1 GCA_020439725.1 Acidobacteriota bacterium | reverse complement strand
CCAGCTCAGCGGCCGCATCGGCGTCGAGCTCGACGTTCTCCGTGCGCACGCTCACGACGGCGCCGGCGCGGCTCGCCTCGCGGGCGTTGACCAGCAGGTTGAGCAACACCTGCTCGAGCTGCGCCGGATCGGCCACCATCGGCCACAGCCCGGCCTCGAACCGGGTCTCGAGGGTGACGAGGCTTCCGGGCAGACCTTCGAAGACGGGTAGCAGGCCCCGGATCAGGTCGTTGAGCCGGACCACCTCCACCGCCACCGGTTGCCGCCGGCTGAAGGTCAGGACCCGGCGCAGCAGCGCCGAGGCGCGGAAGGCCGTGTCGAGGATCTTCTGCAACCGGGCCGGCAGGGCCGGATCCTCGACCCCCTTGAGCAGCGCCAGCTCGGAGCTGGTGGCGATGGCCGCCAGGTAGTTGTTGATGTCGTGGGCGATGCCGCCGGCGAGACGTCCCAGGGCCTCGAGTTTGCGGGACTGGCCGAGCAATGCCTCGCTCCGCTGGAGCGCGGCCTCGGCTTCGAGCTGGCGCTTTTCACGCCGCCGGAGCTCGAAGACCGCGATGGTGATCAACGCCACCCAAGCACCGAGCAAGGTGAAGACCAGGGCGCGGGAGTGCCTCTGCGCACTCTGGATCCGCCGGTGGAGGGACGCGTCGAGGGTCTCGATCCCCTCGAGGATGCGGTCGAAGAGGGCATCGTACTCGACGTCGAGCCCCGAGCCGACACCGGCGCGCTCCTGGTAGCGCCGCTCGGAGAGGGCGATGAGCTCACCGAGGGCCCGGCGCAGGTCCTCGACCCGCGCCCGCAGCTCCGGATCCTCGAGGGGCCGCACCTCGCCCCGCCGGTCGAAGCCCGGTCCCCCCGAAAGCATCGCCTCGAGCAGCCGCGAGGCTTCGCCGAGGCGGTCGCGCACCTCGGAGATCTCGACGTCGGGGTCGCCGGTGATGTGCTCCTCGAGCCACAGGTGCGACTCGGCCACCTGCAGCCGAACACCGAGCACCGCCGTCTCGAGGGGAAAGTCGACGAGCACCGGGCGCTCGGCGAGAAGCGCGGTCCACAGCAAGAGCGCCGTAGCGGCGACGCCGACGGCGAAGACGATCGCGGCGACCCGGTAGCGCGGCCGTTGGCCTCGCTCGGCACCGGGATCGCCTCCACGGCTCACCGGCTACCGAACCTCCACCGCAAGGTGGTCAGGAGCTCGTCGTTCGACGCCGTCTTACCCGAGCCGAGGACGAAGCGGTTGAAGGCGTACTCGAGGGTCAGGTCGATCTCGCTCAGGATGCCCACGCGGACCCCGACGTCGTACTTCTGCCAATCCCACCGCACGCTGGGGGCTGGGTATGGCGTCTTGTCGTCGGGGATGTCCGGATCGAGCTTCGAGTAGCGGAAGGCCGGCGCGATCGACGGGAAGAGCTGCCGTCCGGCCACCGCCCAGCGCACCGGCAGATCGAAGCGCCAGGCCACCTCGCCCTCGTAGCCCAGGCGGCCGAGGCCCGCCAGGTCCTGGTCGACGTACTGGGCGAAGAGCGAGAAGCCACCGTCGTAGTACCAGAAGTTGCCTCCCACCTCCTCCTTGCGGTCGTTGGTGATCGGCAGCGGGAAGGCGTTGGCGGGGCCCAAGAGCAGGTCGAGATCACCGCCGTAGAAGGTCCCCTTGAGGTCGACGGTGTCCGCCAGGTCGCGCCGATAGGCCCACACCTGGACGTCGCCACCGGCCCCCGAGCTGGTCTCCCACCGCCAGCCGAGACCGGCACCGAGCTCGAGCTTGCCGTCGACGTCGAGGTCCTCGACCTCGGCGTCATAGAAGATCAGGATGCCGCTGCCGAGGGCCGGATCCGGGTTGGGGAAGCGGAGGAAGTCATCGGTGCCGTTGTCTCCGGCGAGGGCGTTGGGGTCCCGGAAGAAGACCGGGTTGCCCTGAGTCGCCGAGACCTTGAAGTAGAGGTGCCGGCCGAGGTCGAAGCCGACCTCGAGCCCCGTGTCCTCGAGCCGGTTGAAGGCCGTCGACACCAGGCCGTAGCTCTCCAGGTGACGGTCGTCCTGCCGTTCGAAGTGCCCGAACTTGCCGATCTTGAGGTACGCGCCGTAGCCGTCCGCGAGCCGCGCCGGAGCGGTTTCCTGGCCGAAACGAAGCCACAGCTCGTCGACGTCGATGTCCTTGTCCCCGGAAGTCGGGTTGCGCTCGTGGAGATCGATGAAGTCGATCTTGGCGTGGGCCTCGATCGAATGCCCGAGCGTCGCCGTCAGCCGCAGCGTCAGCAGCGGAATCTCGAAGTGCGAGCCCGGATCGACGGTGGTGAGTAAGCCGACGCTCTGCCCCACCGGCAGCTGCTCCGGGGAGAAGGGAAAGTTGACCGGGAAGGCGTTCTCCTGGCTGTGGCGGAACGAAGCCAGGCCTTCGAAGCCCCAATCGAGCTGCCAGCCGCGGGATTCCTCGGCCACCGACGCCAAGGGCTCGGTCTCGGGGTCGAGGTCGATGACGTCCTGGGCCCACACCGCTCCTCCACCCCAGGACGAGAGGCAGCCGACGGTCGCCAGACCGAGGAGCCGGCGAAGCGGGCGCGAAATCGTCATGGTGGTCGTCATGGTCGTGCCTCAGATTCCCAGGAGGCCACGCAGCGCGACCTCGGGTCGTGACCAGGAGGCCCGCTCGAGGCGACCGACCTCCTTGCCGTCGACGTAGACGATGCCCGTCGGGACACCATGGATGCCGTTGGCCTTGGCCTGGGGCTCGCTGGTGAAGTCGTGGGGCAGGCCGTAGTACTCGAAGGTGATCGGAGTCTTGCCCAGGCTCTGCTGGACCTTGAGCAGGCGCGGCACGTAGCGCTTGCAGAAGGAGCACCACGATCCGAAGAAGACCCGCACTCGAACGGCCGACTTGGTGCCGCGGAGGGCGTCGAGGGAGGCCTGGTCCGGTTCGTACTCACCGGCGGTGCTGACGTAGGCCGGGTTGTAGGAGAGCAGGTCCGAGCCCTCGTGAAGTCCGAGGAGCGGCGGTCGCGGCTTGATCCGCATCTCGTGGCCGTCGAGGGTCAAGATGACGTCTTCGCCGTCGAAGGTGTAGGTCCCGGAGGGGGCCGGCTCGCCGCCGAGGATGTCGGCGGTACCGTTGTCGCGCAAGGCCAGGTTCATGATCGGCACCTGCGCGAAGCTCCCCGAACGGGGGCTGATCAAGAGCGGCGACTCGAGCGCCGGGCACCGCACGAGCAGAGCCGCGGCGCGCTGGCTCTGGTAGATCTCCGCCTTGGGCTGCTCGACGCCGTCGATGGTGAAGAGGAACTCGCCGCTGGGCTCGAAGCCCTCGAGCGAACCCGGGGGCGGGTTCTGAGCCTGCCCCGCGGTGGCGACCGCGAGAGTGAACGCGAGCATCGCCACCAGCGGGCGACCCGCACGGTCGATGGATGGAACGAGTCGATCGATGAAGCTCATGATGCCTCCTGATGGGCTGGAGTGGCATCCCCCGTCTCCGAGGTGGCCAGACGGTCGAGGGGCGGCAGCCCCGGATAGGTTCTCACGACGCGCCCGTCGACGACCTCGAAGGATCGCGGCAGGCGCCGATAGAGCGGTTGCATCAGCGGTCCCGGGGCCTCGCGGATCTCGAAGCTCGGCGCTCGCTCGAAGAAGAAACGTCGCAGCCGCGCCTGGTCGGCGGAGCTCAAAACCCAGAGCGTCGGTCCCTCCCCGGCGAAGACGTAGTCGTTGAGTGCGTCGACGGAGCTGGTGAAGCCTTCGGCGTCGAGATCGGCGAGGACGACGACGTGGGAGCCCTGATCGAGCTCGGGCACCACCATGTCGAGGCAGACCCTCTCGGCACCGTCTCCGATGCACAGATCGGATACCGCGACCCCGGGCTTGAGACGGGTTGCGAGGTCGTCCAATGGCAGCTCCGGTGCCTTCCAGGCGAAGACCAGCCCGGCGATGGTGAGGACCGCGGCGACGAGGCTCCGCGCCCGGACACCACGACGCGAGCCCCACGAGGGCGCGACGAAGGCCAGGAGCAACGGCGGCACCAGCAGCAGGAGGTCTTGCCAGAAGGCCTCGGCGGGGCTGCGCTGCACCAGGTTACCGAAGCAGCCACAGGACTCCGCCGGATCGCGAAGCCCGTGGGCGGTGAGCCAGTAGGCCCGTCCTGTCAACCCCACGAAGAAGAGGACCAGGAGGGCGGTGGGCACCAGGACCCAAAGCCGGCGCAGGCCGAGCAGCAAGGCGCTCCCCAACCCGACCTCGAGGGCGAGAGCGAGGACCGCCACGGCGCCGGCGGGCAGCAGGAAATCGAGACCTTCGAGGGTGATCTGCCGCGCGAAGGCGGCGGGGTCGAGGATCTTGCCCCAGGCGGCCACCAACAGCACCGCGCCCAGGAACATGCCACCGGCGAGCCCCAGCACGCCTTTCCACGGCGGTGGCGACTGCCGTTCCTCGCTCATCGAGGCTCAATCCTAGCCGCGGGCCCCGGGCATCGCAAGCCGGCCGGTCCGAGCCCGGCCCCAAACGACGACGACCCCGCACCGATCCGGGCCGGTGCGGGGTCGATCG
>JAGQSE010000796.1 GCA_020439725.1 Acidobacteriota bacterium | reverse complement strand
TCGAAGGTCTTGCCGGCGACCTGACGCGCACCGGCTTTTGGGCGCTGACCCCTGCCTACGCCAGCCCCGAGCAGCTGCGCCAGGAGGACGTCACCACGGCCAGCGATGTCTATTCGTTGGGGGTCGTCCTCTACCAGGTCCTCACTGGGCGGCTGCCGCGGGAGATCGAGTCACTGGGCCGCGGCGACGTCGAGCGGGCGCTGGCGAGCCCGCCTCCGGCTCCCAGCTCGGTGCTGCGGGGTGCCGGGCCCGCGACCGGCGGGACGACACGGAGAGGCCTTCCCGAAGACCTCGACGCGGTGGTGCTCCAGGCCCTCAAGGTCGATCCGGGGCAGCGCTATCCGTCGGTGGAGCGGTTTGCCGACGACCTGCGGAACGTCCTCGCCGGGCGTCCCGTCTCGGCGCGGCGCTCGACGCTGGTCTACCGCCTGCGGCTCGGTCTCCGCCGCCACCGCCTGGCGGCGACCCTCGGTGCCGCGGCGCTGCTCACCTTCAGCGCCTTCTCCGCCTTCACCTGGCAGCAGGCGCGAGCCCTCGAACGGCAACGGGACCTGTCCCGCCACGAACAGGAGAGCACTCAGGCGGTGGCGGCCTTCCTCGCCGACGTGCTCCGCGACGCCGACCCGGCGCGCAGCGGCGGCCGCGACGTCAGCGTCCGCGACGCCGTCGACAAGAGCGCCCGGCGGCTCCCCGAACGGCTCGGCCGGCAGCCGCAGATCCACGCCGGTCTGCTCCACATGGTGGGCTCGATCTACCGCGGTCTCGGAGCCGCCGACCAGGCTCGACCGATGCTCGAACGGGCCCTCGCGTTGCGGCGCCAGGCGCTCGGCGACGCCAGCCCGCTGGTGGCGGACACGCTCCTCGAGCTCTGCGTCCTCGAGCGGGACAACGGCGCCCAAGAAGCCGCCGAGGGAGCCTGTGGGGAAGCCCTGGCCATCCTCCGACGGGCTCTGCCGGCGGCCCATCGCGAGGTCATCGTGGGCATCTACGAGCTCTCCGCCACCCATCTCCAGGGTCTCGACCTCGAGCCCGCCGCGGCCCTGCTCGAAGAGGCCCTGGTGCTGCAAGGCGGCGATCCGGCGGTGCCACCGGAGGAGATCGCCATCAGCCGGGCTCGGCTGGCCCGGGTGTGGGCCGAGCTCGATCGCCTCGACCAGGCCACCGCGCTGGCCCTCGAGGTCGCCGAGGACCTCGAGACCTCGGCCATCGCCGGATCAGCCCGCCACGCCACGGCCCTGAGCTCCACCGCCAACGTCCTGTGGATGGCGGGCCGGGCCCGGGAGGCGGAAGCCCTGTCGCTCCGCGCCGAGGAGATGTTCCTGCGCAACGCGGGCCCCGACCATCCACGGCTGGCGGCCTTCCGCAACGACCGCGCCCTCGAGGTCTACGACCTGGGCCGGACCGAGGAAGCCATCGCCCTGTTGTCGCAGGCGATGGCCGACGCCGACCGGGACCGGGCACCGAGCTCCTTCGTCCGCCACACGATCCGCTCGAACCTGGCCGAGATCCTGGTCGCCGCAGGCCGTCCCGCGGAGGCCGAGGCGCTCCTCGACGAGTCCTCCGCCGCGGCCGGCAGCCAAGGGCTCGGTCCCTTGGGCCCGCGGTTGGCGCTGATCCGTGGCGCCGCTCGGTTGGCCCTCGGGGACCCGGACTCCGCCCAGACCGCCTTCGAGCAGGCCCTCGTCGTCCTCCGGGCCCGATTGCCCGCCGATCACAGCCTGATCGCCGAGACCGAAAGCCACCTCGGCGCCGCCCTGGTCGCCGGCGGTGCGACGGACCGGGGTCTCGACCTCCTCGACCGCAGTCACGAACGCCTCGGCGCGGCTCTCGGAGCGCAGCACCCGAAGACACGAGCCGCGGCGGAGCGCCGGCGAAGGTACCGCGAGCTGGCCACAGGGTCGTGACCCGGGAAGTACTCACCGGGCGCTCACATTCCGGTACGATGAGCCTTCGAGCGCCGCTCGGACTGCGGAGCGATTCCCGGGAACGGCGCTGGCCTCACGAAGCAAACCAACCTCTTGGGTGGCCCCATAGGAGCATCTCCATGAAGATTCGATGGAACCGAGTGCCGTCGCGGCACTCTTTGGCAGCTGCCGTCACCGCCCTGGCGGCGCTCGCGGCGGCGGCCTGTGGCGGCGGCGGCTCGGCCGGCGGCCACGGCGGACCCGGCGGACCCGGCGGCATGCCCGCGATGCCCGTGGGCCTCGTCACCCTGACGCCGCAGCCTGTCGAGCAGCTGGGCGAGTTCGTCGGTACCGTGCGTTCGCGCCAGGCGACCACCATCCGCCCGCAAGCCGAGGGCTTCGTCACCAAGATCTACGTCCACTCCGGCGACCGGGTGAAGAAGGGCGCGCGCATCCTCGACATCGACAGCACGTCGCAGCAGGCGGCGGTGGCCAGCCTCGAGTCGCAGCGCGCCGCGCGCCAGGCCGACGCCACCTTCGCCGAACAGCGGGCCCAGCGCCTCGAGGCCCTGCTCGGCACCGGCGCCATCAGCCAGCAGGATTACGACCAGGCCGAGGCCCAGCTCCAGGACGCACGGGCCCAGCTGCAGTCGGTCGAGGACCAGATCCGCCAGCAGAAGAACGAGCTCGGCTACTTCCACGTGGTCGCCCCCACCGAAGGCGTGGTCGGCGACATCCCGGTCAACGTCGGCGACTCGGTGTCGCGGTCGACCGTGCTGACCACCGTCGACGCCAACGCCGGTCTCGAGGTCTACGTCGGCGTCCCGGTGCAGCAGGCCCCGCAGCTCGTCACCGGCCTGCCCGTGCGCCTGGTCACCGACAACGGCGGCGTCATCGCCGAGAGCCAGATCTCCTTCGTCGCGCCCTCCGTCGACGACGCCACCCAGACCGTGCTGGTCAAGGCGCCGGTGCCGGCGGACGCGGGGCTGCGGACCTCCCAGTTCGTGCGCACGCAGATCGTCTGGACCACCGAACCCACACTCACCATCCCGCTGGTCTCGGTGATCCGGGTCAACGGCCAGCACTTCGCGTTCCTGGCCCAGCCCGGCGACGGCGGCGG
>JAGQSE010000795.1 GCA_020439725.1 Acidobacteriota bacterium | reverse complement strand
CCCGAGGTGGTGATGACCGGAGACCCGACGTTGATCTGGCTCAATCCGGTGATGCTCAACCACCCCGATCACCGAGCCGCCTCCCTGGCCACCGTCGAGGCTGCCTGGCCCGCGGCAGGGCAGGCGAATCTCTATCCCGACTTCGAGGATGACGAGGCGCTTCGGCTCCACCGTCCGCGCAAGCTCTATTGCACCGGCTGGGTGCAGAACGGTGCCAACCACTTCGTCGACATCGCCACGACCCTCGATCGCAAGGTCGAGGCGCTGCTCACCCACGACAGCCAGATGCGCGGCATGGACATGGCTCAGCTCCTCAAGTACCAGGCGAGCCTCAACGCCGCCGGCCAGGGGATGGAGCTTGCGGAGGCCTTCCGCGTCACCACCTTGGTCCCCGACGAGTGGTGGCAAAAGACCCAAGGCGATCCCTCCGCCACCCGCCGCGCGGCGACGAAATCGCTGGCCTGAGAAGCGGCCTCTTTCGGCGCCGCGGGGCTTCACGATGCACCGCGCACAGGGACCGGGCTGCCGCCGGGTTCGTTGGTGCTTCTATGCTATAAACAGGCTGTTTATCATTTCGTGAAGTCCGGCAAGCTCGTGGGGAGAGGAATGATCGACCGAACCGCGCAGATCTCGGTGGGTCTCCTGGCCATGGTTCTGGCCGCCCTCGTCTCCTGTGGGCCGAGAAGCGGAGCTCTCGGTGGCAGCGATGGGGCAGCGTCGTCGATTCCGAGCGAAGCGGAGCTACACGCCTGGGGCCTTCCCGGGGATCTGGCTGGAGACACCCTCGAGCATCTCAAAGTCCTCCTCATCCCGGCCCGGGTCGAGCGGGTCGACTGGCTCCCTCCCAGTGTTGAAACGCTGATCGTCCGGGGGCCCGAAGCACCCGTCTTTCGCGAGTTGCCTGCCGGCCTCAAGCTCCTCGACCTGAACCAGACGGGGATCGAGCAGCTGCCGGCGCTCCCCAAGGGCCTCGAGACCCTCGATGTCCGGCATTCCGCCATCGAGACTGTGGAAGAGCTGCCCAAGACCGTGACCCGGTTGGCGGTCAGCGGGACCCAGGTCAGTGGTCTCGAAGGCCAGCCCTGCTATCCGACGCTGCAGGGGTTGGCGTTGGAGCGACCCGACGGGATGCCAGCCGGCCGCCGTCGGGACCTCTCCTATCTCCCCTTGGGTCTTCGTGAGCTGGTCCTGGTGGGCCCGTACTTCGAAGGGCTCGGAGGCTTGCCTCCCACCGTTTCGGTGCTGGTGCTCGACGGCACCAAGGTGAAGAATCTGGCTGGCAGCGAGCAGTCCGTGCGCACTCTCCAGTTGCTGGACAATTTTCACCTCAAGCCCCAGGAGCTGCCTCCGCTGCTCGAGGACCTGGTCTTCAGCCCCTCGGTCAACGCTTTGCCTTTCGAGCTCGCCGGGGCGGTTCTGAACGGGCGATATCTCCAGCGCCTGCTCGTGCGCCGAGGAGAAGTGGGCGACCTCACCCAGCTGCCACCGACCGTTGTGTACCTCGGGCTTCCGCTCGAGTCGACAGGAGAGCTGCTCGACCGCTGGGAGGAGCTGAGACAGACGAACGGGTCCATGGCATCGGTTTCCGACCTACGACTTCCCCTACGCCGTGCAGACCTGGCAAGGGCTGCGCGTTTGCCCGTGAGCGAGCTCGACATCCAGGAGGATGCCGAAGCCGCCGAACCCATGAGCTCGCTCCGCTTTGCAGAGCTGCAGGGCACCGCGGGCGCTGGTCTCAGGCTGCCGTCGGTCCGGCGGTTGAGCCTGAGCTCGCTCCACAGCCTCGCCGAAATCGACGGTCTGGCCAGCACCTTCCCAAACCTCGAGGAGCTTTTCGTCCAGGGGACGAAGGTCGAGACCCTGGGAACGCTGCCCCCGCATCTCCGCCTGCTCGACCTCCGCGGGACGAAGGTCTCCTTGTTGGCAGGCCTGCCCGAGTCGCTCGAGGTGCTGGCGATTCATCCGGACCAGGTGTCGAGCTTGGGGACGACGTTGCCGAACCTCCGTGCTTTGTTCATCGCCGGGCCCGAGGAGCCGCTGATCGGGCTCTCCGGCCGATGGGAATCGGCCTTTCTCGGTCTCAGCTCCCAGGGTCCGTGAGCCGCGGGAGAGCCCCTTTGAGACGGACGCGAAACGACCAGTCGATCGATCTGAGCGACAACTCCGTCTCGAAAGTCCTCGATGCGATCAACGACACCGCCCGGCAAACCCGGGCGGGGGTGCTCAGCTCGATCCTCGCCACGGCCTACCTGCTGGTCGCGACGATCTCTACCGATCAGGTAGCGCTGCTACGACTCGACGCGATGGAGCTGCCGGTTCTCAAGGTCGGCGTATCGGTCCACTATTTTGCCCTTCTCGCTCCGCTGATCGTTCTCGTTCTGCACTTCAACATCCTTTCGCTCCAGCTGTCGCTGTCGAAGCGTGTCCGGCTGTTGTGGCGTTTGGGGAAGGCCAGCGATTCGAGTGGGGAAGCGGTGGTGAACCATCTGGGGTTGGGCCGTGTGGATCAGATCCTGTTCGCGTCGACCACCCTCGGCCGGCTGGTGCGCTCGGACGGGGCGAGGTGGGAGCGATTCCTGGGCTGTATCGTGCACAGCTGCGTCTACGTCCTCGGCCCCCTGGTCGCCCTCCTCTGGCTCTTGGCGTTCTTTCTGGTCCTGCACCAGCCCAAAGTGACCTTGGCGCAAGAGTTGATGGTCGTCGGCGATCTGCTCCTGATCCTCTTCTTTCTGCCTCCGGCCTTGAGCTCCGAGGGCACCTTCCGATCGTGGTGGTTCCATCCGGTTCCGGCAGGCGGTCCGGGAAAAACCGGACGCCGAGGGAAGCGCCGAGGTTGGATCTGGACGATGACGGCCTGCGGGGTGCTCGTTCTCGGCTGGGCACTCTGCACCCTCAGGATCCCGGAGGAATGCGGTCGCGCGGGAGTCGACAGCTGGCTTCGCAAGCTCAAGATCCATCGCAGTTTTCAGCTGAGAGACCGGTACTTGACCCTGGCCGACGAGGACACCGTCGATGAGCTTTTGAAGGCGGACTTTACCGCTTTCAAGACCGGCGGTCCCTTGGGAGTCCTTCGACAGGTCAACTGGGGGTTCAACCTCCGCGGGCGCGATCTTCAGTGTGCGGATTTCTCCGGTGCGATCCTGGTCGACGCGGACTTTTCCGGGGCCAACCTGAAGGGTGCCAACTTTCAACATGCAACCTTGATCGGTGCGACCTTTCTACGCTCCGAAGAGACCGTCAGCCGGCACGAATTGCGGGATCCGGAGTCCTTGCCGTACCAGCTGAAGACCCTGGTAGAACAAGAGGGCTCGGCGAGGGCTCGACCTACCGTTCTCGAGTGGGCCAACTTCACCGGGGCGGACTTGCGGGGTGCGCTGTTCTTCCACTCGAATCTCGACAACGCTTCACTGCGAGAAGCACGGGTGGATGACACGAGGTTCCTCGGCGCACGGCTCAACAATGCCGACCTGTCCCAGCTGCGCGGTGTGGGAACCTACTTCACTCGCTCCCAGCTCGACAACGTCGTCCTCGATGAGGCCAATCTCGTTTGTTCGGATTTCTCGTCGACACGAGCTCGCTTCTCGAGCCTCCAAGCGACGGTCCTCGACGGGAGCCAGTTCACGGATGCCGAGCTCGTCGGCAGTGTGTTCCAGAATGCGAGCCTTCGCGGTACGTACGACCTGAGCCCCGATCGAATCGTCCTCTATCACTCCAAGGTCAGCGCGGTGTGCGGCCCGTCGGCCGAAGGACTGGCACTCGCCGACCTACGCCTCGTCGAGCTCCCAGCGCAGGCCGATGACCCGTCGTCGCCGCTGTCTTCGCTCCTTGAGACATGGCGGGAAGAGCTCAAGGACGTCTGTGCCTCGCCATCGGTCGAGACGCATGCGACGCGATTGCTCGATCTGTCTCAGAGACTGGGGCACGGGGAACTTTGTCTTCAGGGGGGGCGGCAGGTGCTGGACCGAGCGAGCAGAAACCTGGCGGTGCTCTTCGAACCGGGGAGGACGGCTGCGAAGAAGCTCGGATGGAGCCCGTTGGCCCCGCCGCCGTCCTCGGCCGAGTTCTACGACCGGCTGAGCACCAAGCTCATCGCGAAAGCTGCCCAGGAGGAGGGTAGGTGGCTGAGGCTGGGGCTGCTCCAGCACCTGAACGACGTCGAGCTCCGCCGGAGCAAGGAGTTCGACGATGCGCTCAAACGGGCCGATCTCAACGCTCTTTGCCGGCCCGAGGGCGAGTACTCGGCGTCCGAGATCTGCCGGCATTCCACGGACGCCGAGGTGTGCGAGCAATCGCTGTGGATGACGGATTTCTGTGAATAGGTAGATGAGATGGTGGTAAACAGTTGGAGATCAAGAGTATCCTGTGTTAGGTTGATCGATACGAACATCAGTCACCGAGATACTGTGGCGACGCGTCTGGTCTTCGCCATGTGCCAATGCAACTAAAGGCGAGCTTCACGCTTCTTCTGGCCAGTCCCACCGGGCGCCGTCCGCGGTGCCCCGGCAGGAAGGGGTTGCATGCGCTACGGGTCTTTGCGGCGGGCCTGGGCGGTCGTCTGCGATGACGATCGTTCTGCGGCGCAGGGAACCGTCGGCATAGCTCGGCCGAGGCGGCCATTTCGACGACGAGGAGGATCCTGTAGATGTCCATTGTTTGGCGATTCGTACAGGCGGGGACGGTGGCCGGGCTGTTGCTTCTGAGCCCCGTGAGCCTCTCGGTCCCCTCTCACGCGCAGGGGGCGTCGAGTCTCGAGATCGCACCGCGTTGTTCCGCGGAATCCGAGGGAGTGCGTACCCAGGGTCAGGGTTCCATGGGGAGCGGCCATGACTGCTCTGGCTACCCTGAAGAGGACTGCGCCTAGCCTTGACCATGTCGGAAACCGCCACACCACGGTCGCAGAGACCGTCTCAGCTGGTTTGCGGAGCCTTGCGGGCCCACGCAACGGCGCGACCCGGTTCGCGTCGTCCGGAGTGGCGAAGCGTCGGTCTGGAGTGTTCTCGCCTGCTGCTCTCGCGCGGATCGCGTGATGAGCTACAGAATTTATGGACAACGGCAACAAGATGAGATGGGAAGTTGTTGACTTCTTGCTCATGTCTATGCCAAGCGATATCATTCATGGCTGCAAGGCTTGTCGAAACCAGTAGCAAAGCCTTGAGAGGAAGGAAACGACCATGACGATCAAACCCTTCGGCGGCCTCGGTGCCGATCATCGAAGCGCCCCCTCGTTCGAGATGACCAGCCTTCGGGCTCGCCTCCTCAGGAGAATCCGCCGAGCCGGGGTACCGTCGAAATCGATGGGGGTCGCCTGCATGGTCGGGCTGCTGCTGACGTTGGGGCTCGGGCCGGTACCCGCCCGGGCAGCGGAGCAGGCGTGCCAGTCCGTGAAGCTGACGCCGAAGCCGTATTGGGTTTCGTCGGCGTCCTGGGCGCCCGACGGGGATCGTCTCCTGGCGGTCGATTCGTTGACCAGCCGCGTGCTGTCGTACAACCTGCAGGGACGCCAACGCGATCTGACGGACGACTATCGAGGGCTCGAGAGCTTCTTCCCGGTGGCGATCGACACGATCTCGACGCCGGCGGGGCCGAGACAGCTGTTGCAGCTGACCCATGGCCGCTTCCGCGTGGTTCCCTTCGGATCTGCGTCGAGCCTGGTTTCGGGCTTCGACGCGGCTCCCTTGCCAGGTGAAGCTCCCGCCCAGCGAGTGGGGGCGTCCCGGCTGAGCCAGTCGTCGCCGTCTCTCGGGGTCGAAAAGCTCTGGCAGTTCGCGCTGGTAGGCAAGCCGGGTAGCACCCTCTCCGAACGACGTCTGGTGGGCTTCTCGGACGTCAGCCACACGATCGCCGGCGACAAGTCCTGGAGCTTCGACCTGGTGTCGGTTCCCTGGGGGCAGCGAGACCGAGCGTCGGTGGTGGGCCACGACGAGTTCAGCCCGGGCTCCTTCGACGACCCGGTGCGGACCTACTTCCGGCTGGGCTACCCGCTGATCGCCGCCCTCGGAACGGACGTCTACATTCTGCGGATGGAAGAGTCGCCGAAGATCTTCGTCCTTCGGGGTGCCGCGGACGGCAAGACCGACCTCGAGGTTCTCGAAGGCCTGGACCTGGGCCAGCGCGCGGAGCTTCCTGGCTTCGAACGCTTCAGCGAGGACTTCCCGTCTGTGATGGACACCCTCGTGAAGAGCGCCTCCAAGGTGCCGGTGGGGCTCTACAGCCAGGGCGATCTGCTGTACGTGCTCTTCCGCCAACGGGCTGAGGCCGGCGGCACGCGTTGGTCCCTGGCCGCCATCGACCCCAAGGCCAAGGACGGAAACCTGTGGCGGGGCGAAGCCGTACTCACGGGGGTGGCTTCGGACCACTTGACGGTGGTGCCGGGCTCCGAGCACTGGGCGTTCCTCGAGAAGGGGCCTGTTGTCGAGTTGTTCACCGAGCAGGACATCCCTTCGATGACTTTGGTGGCGACAGACCGGATTTCTCAGATCTCCGCCCAGGCCCGAGGCGCGGGTCTCCTGGAGCTCTGTCCATGAGGTAGGCCGGTCGCGCGGGCGGGAAGATACAATCATTGAACGTTGTTTTGGTTGTCGATTTCGGGTAGATCTGAAACACTTGTCCCGACGCGTTATGGAGAGCGCACTAAAATATCTATACGTAGTGACGGGTGCGAGGGCCCTCGGAGAACCACCTGGATCAGGGAGGGAGACGTGATGACCAACCCCGCTTCGAACACCCAATGGGTCGACCACGGTGGCCAGCTCGAAGAAGGGGGTGTCGTCGGTATTGGATCCGACTCCATTGGACCCTCCAGGCTGCGAGGCCG
>JAGQSE010000794.1 GCA_020439725.1 Acidobacteriota bacterium | reverse complement strand
CCGCTGTTGTCAAATCAACAACTTTGCATCGGTTCGGAAGGTTCTCCCCAAACCGGTCGTAGCTTCGGTGGCATCAGGGCTTCCATACCGGAGCCAGTCGAACGCCTGATCAGCGCCCGCCGGGCGCGGTCATCAACCATCGAGGGGAGACGTCATGAGACCGTCAGCAGGACGCCGGGGAGAGCAGAGACGAGAAGGTTGGACATGCAAGACGAGGGCTCTGGGATGGCTCCTGGCCCTCTTCTTCCTGGTCTCGGCGAGCATGGCTGCCCAGCCGCAGCCGGAAGGTGTCAGCGACCTGGGACAAGAGTTCCTCTGGCTCGCCAGCGACGCGGGGGTGGTACCCATCGACCGCGTCACCGGAAAGATTCAGGACCCCCTGCCCGACACGGCGGACGCCCATGCCGCGGTGGTGGATCTCGGGACCGGGCTCCTCTGGGTGCACCGGGACGGCGCGCTGTCGGCGTTCTCGCTCGACGGTGTACCGCAGCTGGCGGTCCCCGTGGCGGCGTCAGGAGAGGATCCGGCGCTCCTGACCGTCGACACTGCCGACGGCACGGTCTGGCTGGGTCGCGGGCAGCGAGTGTGGTCCTACGCGCCATCGGGCCAGGCGCTCCAGGAGATCCCCCTCAAAGCGCAGGTGCGCGGGCTGGCGGTGATCGCCGGCAAGGGTGACCCGACCGAGGGAGCGGCGAGCGCTCGACTCTGGATCGCGACGGCCGAGTCGGTGAGCCTGCGCGACGTGGTGACCGGAGAAGAGCTCGAGCGCATCGAGCTCGAGGCCGGGGCGGAGATCGCGGCCATGGCGGCCGAACCCGAGACGGGTGCGGTATGGCTGGCGCTGGGTGATCGATTGGTGCGCTACGCGCCGGCAGCAGGTCCCGGCGAGAGCGCCGGAGCCGAGGGACCGCAACCGACGGCGACGATTGCCTACACCGGAGCCGTCGACCTGGTCCCCGTCTCGGCTACCGATCCCGACGAGGGCACCTTGTTGTGGGTCAGCAATGGCACCGAGATCGCGCTGCTCGGCGAGGACGGTGAGGCCGTCGCATTGGCGACGCCCTTCGACGAGGGCATCGAGATCACCCACCTGGAGCTCGACCGCGGTCGGCGTTCGGTGTGGGCGGTGGCGTCCTCCGGCGCCGTGCGGCTCAGCCTCGCCGCCTGGGTGCTCGAGCGCTTCGAGCTGGGTCCTGAGGCGGGGGTCGAGGCCCTCGCCCTCGGCGCGGTGACCCCCGACGAGACCGGTCCGGAGCTCGCCTTCGTACGTCCCGAGCCGGGCGCCGAGCTCGAAGCCCGCAAGCCCGAGATCGAGCTGGCCTGGGGAGACTCGGGAGAGGGTGTCCGCCCTGGCAGCCTCGAGCTCCGGTTCACCACTTCGACCGGCGCCGAGGTCACAGCCCCCTGCCGAACCTCTTCCGAAGGGGCCGTCTGCCAGCCCCAGGCAGACCTTCCCTTCGGCGAGGTCACCGTCACCGCCACCGTCGCCGACTATGGCGGCAACGCGTCGGCGCCAGCGAGCGTCACCTTCACCGTCCTCGATCCCGAGACGACCGATCCCGGGGATCCCGAGCAACCGGTCGACCCGCCGGGCTCCGCTGCGGTCTATCAGCCCACTCCCATCGCTCGAGGGATCCTTCCCGATCGCCCCTTCCAGGGCCTCGACGGCATCGACGCGGTCGATCTGTCGTCGGGCAACCTCGTCCTGCGCATCCCGCTGGGACAGACCTACACGGTCGGTGACCGTCTCGCCTACGGCTTCCAGGCGGTCTACAACTCGAACGTTTGGGAACCGATCCGGGTCGAATGCGAAGGCGACTGCAGCGATGTCTTCCCCCCGGTGACCTTCTCCTCGACCAACCTCGCGGCCAACGCGGGGCTCGGCTGGGAAGTTCACTTCGGACGCCTGTTCGCACCGATCAAGCCCGCCAACCTCCGGGAATCCGATGCCCAACGATGGCCCAACGCCCTGGGCAAGATCGATCCATCGGACCAAGGAAGCCGGTGGTTGTACGTGGCACCGGACGGCAGCCAGCATCCCTTGGTCGGACTCTTCGGGCGAGACGGTGGCAGCAGTACCCGGCCCGTCCGCTACTCGAAGGACGGCAGCCAGCTGCGCATGGTGCAGACCGACGACGACGAGGTCGAGCTCCAGCATCCCGACGGGGTGGTGTCGGTATTCGAGAAGACGGATTCGATGCTCGGAACGGTCTTCTGTGGCGTCCCGGGGGAGAACGGGCTCACGGTGGGCGGCTGCTGGCGGCTCAAGGAGCGGCGAGACCCCTATCAGAACAAGATCACCTTCACCTACACCCAGAACCCGTTCGGGCAGGAAGTCTGGACGGTGACGGACAGCACCGGTCGCAGCCACAAGATGTACTTCGACCTCGACCTGGGGTCGCGGGCCGGCGGCGACGCGGTCGGGCCTTTCGCGACGACGAATGGGGACGAGTGGGGAGACCTGCGACGGATCCTCGACAAGGTGCAAGTAAAAACCTTCGGCGGCACCACGGCGACGTACACCTTCAACTATGAGACGCGGACCATGACGCGGGGCTGTCCCCACGACGCCGCAGAGCTACCCAACGCGCTCAGCACGATCCGGACACGGGTGCTCACCGGGATCGACGGTCCCGAAGGACAGAGCTGGCACTTCGAGACGCTGAGCGACTCCTCAGGCACCTGCAGCGACGACTCGGGACGGATTTCTGCGGTGCAGGCACCGACCAAGGGTTGGTTGCGGTACGGATTGGCGAACTGGAGGTTCCCTACCCGCTGCGTCTATTCCTACCAGCAGGACCTACGGGCCGACACCCTACGCAAGGGGATCGGTACCAAGATCCAGCAAGACGAGGCGGGCCACGAGATCGCGCGCTGGACGTACACCAATCAGCTCTTCCCGGACATCCCGACGACCGATTGGTCCGGCCCGAGCTGCCGCCGGGCTGAATACCGCAAGACGACAGTCATCGGACCGACCGCCGACGGTGCGCACACGGAGACGGTGAGCTACACCTCGACCTACGAGGGACCCAAGAACCCGGTCAGCACGACCCCGATGAACGACAAGCAGGTGACCGACTCGGGCCTGCCCTACCAGAAGGACGACTGGGTGACGGGCTCTCAGGGGCTGCGCCTCTTCCTGTCGCAGGAGATCTTCAGCTGCGGTGCGAACTGCAACAAGCTGCGGTCGGTCTACCGGCGGTACGCCATGGAGTGGCGCGACTGCAACAAGGTGATCGGCGATTCCCCGGAGTGCTACGCCATCAACCCGCGTCCGGTGGCAGAGCGGACGGTGTTCCATGACGATGGCGGCCGATGGGTCGAGCGGCGCTGGACGAGCTGGAACGGCGCCGGCCGAGCCCGGGTCGAAGAAGTCGTCGACAACTTCGAGTCGAACACCCCGCGGATCGAGCGAACCGATACCAGCTGGACCGCGACGGGTTCTCGCACGGTGGGGATCCCCAACGCCAACGGCTACCTCGCCGTCGGAATGCCCAAGGACTACCTGCCGGGCCTGGGGGCCTACTGGGTCCTCCACAACTTCGATCACCAGAAGGTCACAGCCTCGAGCGGTCAGACCGCTGAGATGGAAGTCGTATTCAACCCCAAGGGCACGAAGACCTGCGAGCGACGCCTGCTCCAGCCACCAGGCCTCCACCCGAAGGACCTGGTCCATTCGTGGACGCCCGGGACGACGGTCGGCGTCAACGCCGGGTTGCCGACGACGGAGATCCTGGCGGGCGGCGACACGGCGTCGCTGAGCACGACGACGACCTGTTCGACGACGGGCAGCGCTTCGGACGGCAGCCGCTTCCAGATCCAACACGGCTACCAATACCTCCAGCGCTCGACCTCGCAGATCGGCTCGTTCCCCTTCCAGTACCACGCGGACATCGACCAAGCGACGGGCCTGGTGTCGAAGTCCTACGAGGTCACCAACCAGGCGACGACCTACAGCTACGATCGGCTCGGTCGGCTGACCCTTGCGACCCCGGATTCGTCGCTCGACGAAGCCTCGCTTCGCATCACCTATAACCGGCCCGCCAACTCTCCGCCCTGGCTCGAGATCGAACGGCTCGACGGCAGCACGAAGCTGTCCTACGAAGCGAGGTACTTTGATGCGCTGGGTCGCCTGATCGGGGAGACGCGAGACCTGCCCCAGGCCGGCGGGACCGTGGGCACGAGCAAGAAGGAGTACAAGTACCTACCCACCGGCAACCTCGAGCTCGAGACCACCTGGCAGGAAATTCCGGTCGATCGAAACTTCGCGACCAAGTACGCCTTCTACGATCCCTTCGGCCGAGCCTTCCACGTGACACGTCCGGACGGTCAGCTGGAAACGCACTTCTACAAGGGAGCTCGCAACGTCACGGTCAGCTTCGACGTCCAGACGACCACGGGTCCTCAAGAGACCTGGGTGCGGACGGTCTTCGACGGTGTCGGCCGGACCACCGCGACGGTGACCCCGCTCTACCGCACGGACCAGGTCTATGACGCCCTGGGCAACGTCATCGATGCCACCCGCTACAGTGGAAGCACTTCGCAGCGCCGGCTGTGGACCTTCGATCGACGGGGGTTCCTGACCACCGAACGGTTGCCGGAGGTCGGCAGCGGCAGCACCGGCCTGGGCTCGATCACCTACACGCGCGACGCCCTGGGGCAGGTGAGGAGCCGTTTCGACGGTCGCACCACCCTGACCTATGGCTACGATGGCGCAGGTCGTCCGATCTCGGTCAAGGAAGGCTCGAAGACGTGGGAGGAATGGTCCTGGGGCACGAGCAACTCAGGCGGCGACTATCGGCTGGGCAAGCTCACCGAAGCGGTGCGCCACAACTGGATCGATGGAGTGATCGACTGGGCCTTCCGCGAACGGTACGAGTACCAGGGCAGCCTGGGACAGATCTCGGCCCGGACGACGAACATCGACACTGGAGCCTCCTACAGTCCGACCTTCCGCCAGACGTGGACCTATGACGCGCTGGGGCGGGTCATCTCCCTCGGCTACCCAGAGTGTGTGCCCGACGACGCGGGAACGATACCCTGCAACGACGGCAACGACGTCGTCGCCCAGCCGCGCACGGTCTCGTGGACATACCTCGGTGGGCAACCCAAGCAGGTGACGATGTCGAGCGGTCCCGATGCGACCTTCAGCTATCACCCGAACCTCCAGCTCGCCCGGGTGGACTTCCAGAACACCACGACCGCGCTCTACGACCAGGGAACCAACGGCATGGCCCGTCCTCAGCGCCTACGTCTGACCAAGGGCACCTCGACCTGGTTCGACTCGGGGACCTACAC
The DNA here is from genome assembly GCA_020439725.1 of Acidobacteriota bacterium. Lineage (GTDB taxonomy): Bacteria > Acidobacteriota > Thermoanaerobaculia > Multivoradales > JAHZIX01 > JAGQSE01. The sequence goes on along the minus strand of JAGQSE010000794.1, from coordinate 805 downwards.
CTACGACGGAGCGGGCAACATCGCGAGCATCGGCTCGGACCAGTACGCCTACGACGAGGTCGGCCGGCTGGTCCGCGGCACGGTCAAGAAGGCCGGTGCCGGCCGCTGGGCCGAGTACACCTACGACCTGTTCGACAACGTGACCGCCTACCAGCGCGACAGCAGTGGGGACGCTTGGGTCGTCAACGCCAAGAACCACCTGGTGCGCACGACGGACGCCACGACGCAGGACATCTACTACGACGGTGCCGGCAACCTGATCCGGGCCGGCTTCCTCGGTGATGGTGTGTCACCGCTCTGGGAGTGGGAGTACGATGCTCTTGGCATGCAGCACCGCTTCTACTGGAACCAGAATGCGGGCGATCCGGACGACTACATCTATCTCTACGGCCCGGGCAATCTCCGCATGCTCGAGTTCAACGGCGTGACCGGTGTCCGAAACCTCACCTTCCGCGACCTCGACGGCTCGATCCTGCGCGAGTACGACGTGCTGGGCTACGGTCCCTACCCAGGGGCGACCGCCGAGAGCTGGACGCACAAGAAGGACTTCCTGCAGGGGCCTCAAGGCCTGATCGCGACCCGCACCCACTCCGGCGCGAACCGGTACTTCTTCGCCGATCACCTGGGCACGCCCCGGGTGCTGACCAACAACTCCGGCCAGGTGAGCAGCCGCCACGACTACTACCCCTACGGCGCCGAGATCGTTTCGAACCCCGACGACGAGCGCCACTACAAGTACACCGGCCACAGCCGTGACATCGCCGGCCTGACCGACTACATGATCGGCCGCACCTATGCCTTCCCC
>JAGQSE010000793.1:914-1553 GCA_020439725.1 Acidobacteriota bacterium | reverse complement strand
CGAGCTCGGCGACGCGGCGCTCGACCTGCTCCTGGCTGATGAGGATCTGGAGGTACGGCTTCTCGGGTAGGTCGGGCATGGCTTAGAATCCCAGGAGATGTCCGTCCAAGAGATCACCGCCCTCCACAACCAGTACGTCGATCTGTCCGATCGCTTCCGGGCGGCGTGGGCGTTTCATCAGTTCATTCAGAGCGTTCAGAAGATGTTCGTGCCGGAGATCTCGCTCCACTTCGGTACCGGCTTCCAGGACGCCTACACGCAGATCAAGAAGGTCTCGCGCAGCCTCCATGCCTCTGAGGTCGAGAAGAACCGGGCCGAGATCGAGCGCATCGGGGTGCAGCTAGAACGGCTCACCGGCCAGCTGCTCGAGGAGGATAACAAAGTCGCCCCGCAATATCTGCGGCAGTTCTTCCAGCGCGTCCGGAACTATGACGACAAGATCCTCACCCAGCTGGTCAAGTTCTACCTCTACTCGCTGGGCAGCGGTGCCTGGGAGCCGGCGCGGGTCGACAAGGTCGACTACCTGCTGACCCGTATCGCCGAGCAGACCGCCGACTACACCTTGGTCGGGGGCCTGTCCGGCGTCAGCCGGCTCAAGGAGATCCTCCTCGGGTTGTGGCGGCTCCTCGACTGCGAGCT
>JAGQSE010000793.1:0-842 GCA_020439725.1 Acidobacteriota bacterium | reverse complement strand
CTCGACGACCTCAACGACCAGAACCTCGTCGTCCACTACCGGCAGTTCAAGCACTCGCTGGGGGAGATGTTCTTCCACCCGCGGATCCTGCTGCCCATCGTCGAGACCAACCTGCGCCTCAACCGCCTGATTCAGCAGCTCTACAACCAGGAAGAGCGGCGCATCGTCACCGATTACCAGCGCATCTTCGAGCTCGAGCGCGAGGTGCCCGTCGATGGCGACATGGACCGCGAGCTCACCCAGTTCCGCAGCGCCGTCGAACGCTTCGAACGCCAGCTCGAAAGCCAGGAGCTCCGGCTCCAGGACCTGGCGTCGATCCGCGACCGGATGCGCTCGCTCTTGCCCCGGCTCCACCAGGCAGGGCGCGACAGCGGCGCCGTCTCGACCGAGCGAGAGGAGAACAGCGGTTTGGTTTCCTTACCCCCGGACACCGAGGGTGACGGGGCTTCGGCCCTCGCCGGCAGCGGCTACCGCGAGGAGCTCGCCGACACCTTCGACCGCCTGATGGAGGCGCTTGCCGAGAGCAACCCGACGGCGAGCCCCAAGAGCGTCGCGCTGAGCCGCGAGCTCTTCCCCTTCCGGCTCGAGAGCCGCGAGGTCATCGCCTATCGGCGCTTGCACACCGAGCCCGACGCCGACCAGCTCCTCGAGCGCTTCCTGCTCGAGGCTGCGGCGCTCCGCATGCGCATCAACGAGGACGCCGAAGCCATCAAGGGCATCCTCGACGACACCGCCATTACCGGCCAGGGGCCGATCTTCGATCGCTCCCGCCGCACGGTGCGCTGGGGCGACTCCTTCCTCCAGCAGTTCACCCACCTCATCGACCAGCAGATCCTCTCCGC
>JAGQSE010000792.1 GCA_020439725.1 Acidobacteriota bacterium | reverse complement strand
TCCTCCGCCGGCTGGACGCAGAAGAAGAACTGGCGTAGCGGCCAGCGGTCCATGTGGGCGCTCTCGTTGTGGAAGAGGATCCGCTTGTCCTGCGGATAGGGGGTCGACTTGTAGACCTTTTCGCCCCCCTTCTCCTTGGGCAGATCGCCGTATTCACCGAACAGCTGGTGCGCCGCCGCCGCCGCGAAGCGTTCGAACTCGGGCACCGACTCGATGCCGAAACCGCGCAGCAGGATCGCTCCGTGCTCGCTCACCTCGCGGCCGAGAAAGTCCTGGTTGGCGCGCGCCCACTCGATCAGGTCGACGTCGCTCATCGCGGGCTCGAGGACCCGCGGCAGCTTGCTGTCCGGGGACAGATAGCCGCTGCGGACGAGCGGCGTCTCCTCCAGGCTCACCGCCTTCGGGCGGCGGCGCTGGAAATCGGCGAAGCGGCGCTTGCTTGCGGATTCCTTGTCAGCTCCATCCATGGTCTTTGCCTCTCTTTCCATGTCGGTCAGGAAGTCGAACTCGTCGATGCGGCGATTCGGGTCGGCGACCACCCGCCGCAGAAGATCGTGGTACCGGGCGGCCAGCAGCTCGACCGATGGCGCGTCATAGCTGCTTCGCCGGTAGCCGAAGCGACAACCGAGGCCATCGCCGTCGCGGTCGCAAAAGACGGCCAGATCGAACTTGCTGGTGGCGGTGCCCACGGTGCGGTCGCGCACCGTCAGCTGGCCTCCCAGATCGAGCTCCTCGCGCGGCGCGTTCTGCACCACGAAGAGCATCCGAAACAGCGGTGCGGAGCTCGCGCGCTCCGCACCTTGGTCTCGGACCAGGAGGTCGAAGGGCACGTCCTGGTGAGCGTGGGCACCGAGCGCGGTGCTGCGCACCCGCTCGACCAGGCGCTTGAAGGTGGGGCTGCCCGAGAGATCGGTGCGTAGCGGCAGGACGTTGATGAAGAAGCCCACCATGGCCTCGGTCTCCTCGCGGTTGCGGTTCGCGAAGTCGGAGCCGAGGACCAGATCGGTTTCCCCCGTGTGGCGATAGAGCAAGACCTCGAAGGCCGCCAACAGCACCATGAACAGCGTGGCTCCGCTGTCCCGCGCCAGCCCCTCGAGCTGCTGGAGAAGCTCCGGCGGCAGGAAAAGCCAATGATCGCCGCCCGCCGAGTCCGCCGAGTCCGCCGACCCCGCCACGGACCTTGCCGCCGCGGGATCGTGCTTTTCCCGGGTCAAGGGCAGCGTAATGCGCTCGGGAGCGCCGAGGAGCTGGCGTCGCCAGTAGTCGAGCTGTGCCTCGAGGACCGGTCCCGCCAGCCAGCTCCTCTGCCAGGCGGCGAAGTCGGCGTAGTGCAGCGGTGGCGGGGCCGGGGACGCCTCGCCGCCGTCGAGGGCGTCGCAATACAGCCTCGAGACGTCGCGCACCAGGATCCCCACCGACCACAGGTCGATGACGATGTGGTGGAAGTTGAGGAAGAGGACGTGTCGCCCGCTCTCCCCCACCGCCGGCAGCCGGACCAGGAGCACCCGCCACAATGGCCCACGACCGAGGTCGAAGACCTGCTCCGCGGCGGCGGTGAGCAGGCGGTCGAGCTCGAGCTCGCCCGGCGCCTCGCCGAGGCC
>JAGQSE010000791.1 GCA_020439725.1 Acidobacteriota bacterium | reverse complement strand
GGGCCTTTCTCCTCGCGGACCCGCTTGAGCAAAGAAGCCGCGCCTTGCCTGAAGTCTGAGACCGGGACGATGTCGGGGACCTTGGCCATCGGGACCTCCTTGGTACGTCTGATCGTATCAGCAGACGTACACCCACGGCCCCGGCGTCCTACCACTCCGCGTCGTGATCTTGAGACCACGCTTCACAGACGACCCAAGATCCGCAACTCCTCTGTTGCATTTCTCGAGCTCCTATCGTACCGTCAAGGCAATCAGCGAGTTGCATATCTCTGGAGGCTGACATGGCATCGAGCACCGACCGGATCCAGAAACAGGTGGTCCTTCACGCACCTCTCGAGCGTGTCTGGCGAGCGATCACGGACGCCCGAGAGTTCGGCGGCTGGTTTGGCATGCGCCTCGACGGGCCGTTCGTGGCGGGGGAGCGCGTGACCGGCGAGATCGTTCCCACGACGGCCGATCCCGAGGTCGCCGAGCACCAAAAGCCCTACGCGGGCGTCCGATTCGATCTCTTCATCGAAGACATCGAGCCGATGCGGCGGTTCTCCTACCGTTGGCACCCCGGCGCCGTCGATCCGGACATCGACACCTCGAAGGAGCCCACGACGCTGGTCGTCTTCGAGCTCGAAGAAGTGCCGGAGGGAACGAAACTGACCATCACCGAGTCCGGTTTCGACGCCATCCCGCTGGCACGGCGGGCCGCGGTCTTCGAGCAGAACGAGATGGGTTGGGAGGGGCAGCTCCGCCTGATCCGGAAGTATCTCGCCCAGCACCCGTGACCGAGATCCCTTCGATGCCCTCGACGGCCGCAGACCCTCGCTTCGAGCAGGCCGCGCCGCTCTTCGCCGCGCTGAGCGACCCCACCCGGCTACGGCTCGTCGAACGGCTGTCGCAGGAAGGTCCGTTGCCGATCTCGGCCCTCGCCCAGGACCTTCCGATCTCTCGCCAGGCGGTCACCAAGCATCTGGTGGCGCTCGAGGACGTCGACCTCGCCACCAGCCGTCGCGAGGGTCGCGAGCGCATCTTCGAGCTGCGCCCCGAGCGGCTGTCGATCGTGCATCGCTATCTGGACCAGATCTCCCGGCAATGGGACCGGGCCCTTGATCGCTTGCGGGCCCACGTGGAGACCGGAGTCGGCGGCCTGGAGCGGCAGGACGGCGAAGAGGTGTAGGCGTCCGACTTCTTGGCCTGGCCCTCAGGCCTGTCGCTTCTTCGACCGCTTCGCCGCCGCGGCCTCGCGATCCTGCTCGACCCGTAGCCGAACGATGCGCTCGATAAGGCCGTAGGGGATCGGCTGATCGAGGGGAAGACGTAGGTTCCCCTTCTCACCGGCGTACGGAGCCAGATCTCGATCGAGCTCCGCGTCGCCGCGGATCGGCGGGTAGATCCCGATGTGGCGCTTGAAGGCGGCGAAGTAGATCAGGATCCCGTACCCCTTGAACGCCGGCATCCGGTAGCTGATCACCTCCCGAGCCTCCGGCGCCGCCGCCCGAACCACCCGTCGGATCTCCTCGAGGATCGGCCGCACCTCCGGCGGGGAGGAGGCGATGTAGTCGTCGATGCTGGCGGGTTTGAGGGCTGTGGAGTCCATGGGTGAAAGCTTACAGCTTCACCAAGGATCTGGATTCGGAAGCGAGAGACCTGGCTACAGGAGCCCTGGATTCATCCGCCACACCACCCACGTCAACACCGAGGCGAAGCTCACCCATGCGAGGTACGGCACCATCAGCCACGCTGCCAGCCGGCTGATTCGCCAGAAGGCCAGGACCGTGACCACGATCAGCGCCAGCAGCACCAGCACCTCTACGGCGGCCTGTGCACCCTGGTGCCAGGCGAAGAACAACCACGACCACAGCGCATTGGCCGCGAGCTGTGCGCCGAACCATCCCAAGGCTGTCTTGGTGGGGCCCGGCGACCGCCATATCAACCACGCCGCGATTCCCATCAACGCGTAGAGCGTCGCCCAGACGGGACCGAACACCCACGCCGGCGGTGCCCAAGAGGGTTGGTTGAGCTGGGCGTAGAACGAGGCCGCGTTGACCGAGGCGATCGCCCCGATGGCACCGGCAGCGAAGGCGGCGAGAAGCCAGCCGAGGAGGGCGAGAAGTTGGGATGACAGGGAACGCTGGGACATCTGGGGCTCTCCTCTCGGTTGTGGAGCAGGATGCCCAGCCATTTGACAACAGGCGAGGACTTGAGAGGAGAGCTGTCTAGCCCGAGGGCTCGCCGCGGCTACTTCGACGAGCGAATCAGGGGCTGCTCGCGAGGACCGCCCTGCCGCTCTCCCATCGGCACCCACCTCCGCCCTCGGGTCCGACGTACTTCGGGCTCGGCTCGATCAGGCGCCGTCTTTTCGTTGCAAACCAGGCTTCGATGCGGGCCAGTACTGTTAATCGACGCCTGGCTACTAGAGCCACCATCGCCACACCGTCAGCCAAGATGCCAACCTAGCTGCTCAAACAAGGCCTGGCGTCGCGAGGTCAACGACCTCGATCAGGTCGGAGAAACGGCTGAAGTCCTTGGCGTTGGACGTCAGAATCCGCCTCGCACCATGGCTGCGCAGCACTGCCACCAGGTTTGCATCGTGAATTTGCTTGCCAGAGCAGCCCTTCTCGGCGACGAGCCGCACCAACTCCTCTAGTGTTTCCTTCGTCTCTTGCAGGAAGACCATCCGTCCCCAGAGCCGGCCGGCGTTTCCTAGCGCTGTCTCCGGCGAAAGCCCCAAACCATTCACCTCAACCGGTCGAGTGGCTACTACCAGGTACTCGCGGAGAATCTGCCCGGTCGTCAAAAGTGCAGCCCCACGGTTGGGCCATTGGTCCAGCAGCTCGTACGCTTGGCGATGTAGCGGGCGTGATGGGGCCGTCGCCGTTAGAAGTACGTTTGTGTCGATAAGGATCGACCTATCGACCTTCATCACCGTAAATGTCCTCACGGCTCCACGAGCTAGCCGTGTCGACCGCCGACATCTCGAGGACCAACGGCGGGAACCGCTTGCTAGCCGCCTCCTCGGCAGCTGCAGACTCTAGCAAGAGCCGAAGCTCGCCCTGGAGAGATCGATGATGGCGGGCTGCTCGCTGCTTGAGACTCTCCAAAACCTCTTTGGGCACGTCGCGGATGTGTACAGCAGGCATTTAACCTCCAATATGGAAGCGAAATGCTACCACATCGATTGCTCCAGATGACGCCCCCTACCGTTCCCCCACCGGCACCCAGCTCCTTCCCTCTGGACCGACGTACTTCGAGCTCGGCCGGATGAGGCGGCCTTCGGCGCGTTGCTCGAGGGCGTGGGCGATCCAGCCGGCGACGCGGCCGACGGCGAAGGTGGGGGTGAAGAGGTCTGTGTCGAGGCCGATGCCGTGGAGGACGAGGGCGGTGTAGAACTCGACGTTGGTGTCGAGCTTGCGGTCGGGCTTCCGCTCGCGGAGCAGACGGAGGGCGGCAGCTTCGACGTGGCGGGCGAGATCGTAGAGCTCTGCGTCACCCTCCTTGGCATAGAAGCGGCGAGCGGCTTCGGCGAGGACGTCGGCGCGGGGGTCGCGGACGCGGTAGACGCGGTGGCCAAACCCCATCAACCGCTCACCGCGATCGAGCTTGGTGCGAAGCACCTCCTCGGCGCGCTCGGGCGTGCCGATCTCGAAGACCATGTCGAGGGCCGGGCCGGGGGCGCCGCCGTGGAGCGGTCCCTTGAGCGCACCGATGGCGCCGGTCAGCGCCGAGACCAGGTCCGAGCCGGTCGAGGTGATCACCCGGGCGGTAAAGGTCGAGGCGTTGAAGCCATGGTCGGAGACCGTGTTGAGGTAGGTCTCGAGGGCGCGGGCGGTCGCGGGGGCGGGCTCCTCACCGGTTAGCTGGAAGAGATAGGCGGCGGCAAGACCGAGCTTTGCCGGTGGCGTGACCGGTTCCTGGCCGTGTCGGAGCCGCCAGTAGGCACCGACCAGCCCCGGGAAGGCGGCGACGGCGGTAAGGGCGGCCTCCTCGAGGTCGTCGGGGGCGGCGGCGAGACGAGGCGCCAGAGTCAGGGTTCCAGCAGCCATGCGCAACGCATCCATCGCGGGAAGCCCCGCCGCCGCGGCGGCGCGGAGCAGCTCGACGGTGGCGGCGGGCAGCTCGCGGCGCTCGGCCAGGGCCTGTTTGAGATGGGCGAGCTCGGCAGCCGTGGGCAAGTGGCCACGCCACAAGAGATGGACGACCTCTTCAAAGCTCGCGTGGGGCGCCAGGTTCTCGACCGCGTAGCCCGCCAAGGTCAGACGACCGGCAGCGCCGTCGACCCGCGACAGCTTCGTGGCAGCGGCGACGACGCCTTCGAGCCCGGGGTGCTCGATCGGTTCGGCGGAGACGGCGGTGGCGGGAGTCTTGGCGGCGTCGAGGGTCAAGGTCATGGCGGATCTCCTCAAGAGTTCGGGGGTCGGCGCCTCGCTCAGCGAAGGAAGTACGGCTGGAACGCGGCGAGGGCACCGCACGCACCATGATGCGAGGGGACCGATTCACAGTCAATCTTGATCGGTGGATCAATATACTTGGGCCATGCGCGACCCGAAACGCCTCGAGAAGCCGCCCCGTCGAACCTCGGGAGAGCACCGCGGGCCCGACCGCCCGACCGGCCAGGGCTTCGTCACCGCCGCCGAGGCCGCCGAGCTTCTGGGGGTGCGACCGGCGACGCTCTACGCCTATGTCAGTCGCGGGCTGCTCCGCTCGGAAACGGTTCCGGGATCGCCGCGTAGCCGGCGATATCCGGTCGAGGATGTCGAAGCCCTGCGTCTCCGGCAAAGCCTGCGGCGTCACCCGGAGCGCGCGGCTCCCCAGGCGCTCCATTTCGGCGCACCGGTCCTCGAGTCGGCGCTGACCCTGGTCGAAGGAGGGCGGCTGTTCTATCGCGGATGCGACGCGGTCGAGCTGGCGCGGACGGAGAGCTTCGAGCGGGTCGCCGCA
>JAGQSE010000790.1 GCA_020439725.1 Acidobacteriota bacterium | reverse complement strand
TCGACGAAGGCGTCGCGGGCCGCCTGGACCGCCTTCCACTCGTCGTTGCCGTTCTGGAAGGACCACTCGATCATGGCCTTCTGGACCTCCTCGAGATGCTCCTTGAGATCACGGCTGAGATCGAAGGCGGCGACGTACCCGGTGGCGGTCTTGCCCTCTTCGGCGGCGGTGTAGACGCTGAGCGCCAGCTGGTCGTCCTGGACGTAGCTCCAGATGTTGACTCCCAGGATCACCAGGAAGCCCACCAGGGCCAAGAGGACGATGAGCTGGATCCGGCGCTCTAGACTGAGATTCGAAAACATTCCACTACCTCGCTACCGCCCTCGAAGGCGGCCCTCCTCCACCAATCGATCGAGCAGGAGCTCCCTCCGGGCTCCCGTCTCACTCCAGCACCTGGATCTCTTTGACCCCCACCCCCAGGGGAATCGACGTACCGACGTAGCCGATGCCCCCCTCGTTGGCGCGGACGAAGGCCAGGACCTCCGTCTCCGAATCCCGCATCGGCGGCGGCTTGCCCCGCCCCGAGAAGATCAGCCGTTGCCAGAAGTTGACCACCCAGGCCACCGGCTTGCCGTGGATCACCTCGGTAAAGCTCCGGCGGATCTCCGAGCTGGCCAGGAGGTCGACGGGCTCGATCCTCGGCTGACCCGGCCAGGCGTCCCACCGCGGTACCCGGTTGAGGAAGATGCGGGCGATCTCCTCCCGGGCCAGCGCGTCGACCGGGTTGGCGACGTTGACCACGATCCGGAACCCCTCGCCGCCGTCGGAGGTCTCGGTCGGCCGCGCCGGTTCCGCCGACGCCGTCCGGGCGAGGGCCCCGACGACGAGGCATACGAGGACCACGGCGGCGGTCCGGACGACTGTTCCTGGCTTCGGACGCCTGAGTATAGCGGCCGGCCCCCACCGGAGCGAGGCCGGCTCCGCCCCGAGAACGGTCCCGCCGCCGTCAACAATGGACTGGGCGCGCAACCCACTCCTCCGCCGCGGACCGTTCGAGGGGCCGGGCGAAGAAGAAGCCCTGGCCGTACTGACAGTTGAGGTTCTTGAGCGCCACCAGCTGCTGGCGGGTCTCGACCCCCTCGGCCAGCACCTCCATGTTGAGCGAGTGGGCCAGCGCGACGATGGTGCGGACGATCTCGCCGTTGTCGCCGCGGGCGTCGAGACCGGCGACGAAGGAACGATCGATCTTGAGGGTGTCGACGGGGAAGCGGTGGAGGTGGCTGAGCGAGGAGTAGCCGGTGCCGAAGTCGTCGATATGGAGCCGCACGTCGCGCTCGCGGAGCCGTTCGAGCACCGCCGTCGTGGCCTCCGGGGTCTCCATGATCACGCCCTCGGTGATCTCGAGGCGCAGGCTCCCGGGGGCCAGCCCGGTGTCCCCGAGGACCTCGTCGACGCGGTCGACGAAGCCGCCGTGGGCCAGTTGCTGGCCGGCGACGTTGACGCTGACCCCCAGGTGCCGCCGGCGCGGGAAGCGGTCCTGCCAGTCGCGGGTCTGGCGGCAGGCCTCGCGGAGCACCCATTGACCGATGTGGAGGATCAGCCCGGTCTCCTCCGCCAGCGGCAGGAACTCGGTGGGATAGACCAGGCCGCGCTCCGGGTGGCGCCAGCGCACCAGCGCTTCGAAGCCCCACAAGGCGCCGCTCTTCAAGGCGACGATGGGCTGGTAGAAGAGCTCGAACTCGTGGCGCTCGACGGCGCGGCGCAGATCGGTCTCGAGCCGTAGCACGACCATGGCCGTGGCGTGCATCGTCGGGTCGAAGACCACCGGCCGCTTCTCCGTGTGAGCCTTCGAGCGGTACATCGCGGTGTCGGCGTCCCGCAGCACTTCCTCGGCGCGCTCGTAGCCCGTCCCCGAGAGGGCGATGCCGATGCTGGCGGTGGCGAAAAGCTCGTGACCGTTCAAGTGGAAGGGGGCGCGGAGCTCCTTCAAGATGCGGAAGGAGACCTCGAGGGCGTCCTCGGCGCGGTCGAGGTCGTCGAGCAGGATCGCGAATTCGTCGCC
>JAGQSE010000043.1 GCA_020439725.1 Acidobacteriota bacterium | reverse complement strand
GGCAACTCGCCGGCCAGCGAGCCCCTCGAGGTCAAGGTCGGGCCGCGCCAGCGGGCGGGCTTCGGTCTGATGTCGATCCCGCTGACCATCACCATCCCCATGGACCAGGTGACTATGCTGCCGGTGGGCAAGGAGTATGCGGGCCAGCTCGAGCTGCGTATCGCCGCCATCGACTCCGAGGGCCGTCGTTCGGAGGTGCCGGTGGTGCCGATCCAGCTGCGGGGCGCGACGCCGCCGCCCAAGGGCAGTCACTCGACCTACGAGACCGAGGTCAAGCTCCGCCGTGGCACCGAGCAGATGGTCGTTTCGCTCTACGACCCGGCGTCGGGGGGGATCCTCTCGACGAGCCTCAAGCTGGCTGCGCGGTGAGGTCGGTGAAGCCGTTGTCGAACCCTTGGAGACCCGTCATGAGCCGAACCTCGCTACGCTCGCTCTTCGCCACGAGTTGCCTCGCCGCCGTTCTCGCCGCCGGATCCCTGCCGGCGACCGGAGAGGCGGCGCCAGCCGAAACGGCGGCAGCCGACAGGACCTTCGGCAGCGCCGTCGACGTCAACGTCGTCAACCTCGACGTCTTCGTCACGGACCGCGACGGCAAGCCCGTGACCGGGCTCACCCCCGACGACTTCACGGTGCAGTTCGACGGCGACCGGGTCAAGGCGATCGAGTTCTTCGACGAGATCCAGCTGCCGTCGGTCCTCGCCACACCGGGGGCCGCCGCTCCGGCCGCCGCGGGCGACCCGCAGGCGGCTCCCGCCGCGCCGGCCTCGGAGCCGCTTCGGATGGTGGTGGTGATCGACAACCGCAACATCCTGCCGGCCAACCGCAATCGCATCCTCGGCGAGCTCAGGAGCTTCATCACGCCGCGGCTCGGGCCGGGCTTCGAGGTGATGGTCCTGACCCAGGACCAGTCGCTCAACGTCCGCCAGGCCTTCTCGCCGGATGCGGCCGCCTTTGGCCGAACCCTCGACGAAGTCGCGGAGCTGCCCCCGGCCCATTTCGAGCGCGAGGCGGAGCGTCAGTCGGTGCTCAACTCGCTCCAGAACGTCATCCGCCTGCTGGCCGAGGGAAGCACGGCCGGCAATGAGTTGGCGGTCGCCGAGACCGACTCGGCGATGCGGCAGATCACCGTCTACGCCGACTCTGCGCGACGGGACGTGGCCGCGACGGTGGAGTCGCTGAAGCAGGTGGTGCGCGCTCTGGGCTCGCTGCCCGGGCGCAAGGCCCTGGTCTACGTCAGCGACGGGTTGCCGCTACGCCCCGGGGACTCGCTGGCGACGGCGCTCCAGAACACCCTGCGCGACGGTCGTACCATCCAGCCCGCCGAGTCCGGGCTCGGTTCGGGCCGTGGCGGTGGCCAGGACGATGGCGGCACCGACACGCCGTCGTTGAGCTCGACCTCTTCGGGTCGCTCCGTGGCGTCCCAGGCGGCGCACCTCCGCAACGAGCTGACGCCCTATGACACCACGAACCTCTTCCTCGAGCTCACCGCCTGGGCCAACGCCCGCCGGGTGACCTTCTATCCGGTCAACGGTGCCGGCGGCGATATCGCGGCGCTGGGAGCCGACGTGCGCAGCGACGTCGGCCAGGTGGGGACGCCGTCCACCTTCCTGGTGGCCGACCAGCTGGACGTCCGCGACTCGCTGCGGCTGATGGCGGAGGAGACCGGGGGCCGGGCCCTGGTCGGCGGCACCGATGTCGACGGCTGGCTCGGGGGCGTCGAGCAAGACCTGTCGAGCTTCTACTCGATGGGTTTCGTCGCGCCCAAGCTCGCCGACGGCAAGCTGCACAAGGTCAAGATCAAGGTCAAGGGTCGGGGCCGCGACGTCCGCTACCGTCAGAGCTTCGTCGCCCGCGGTGCGGAGGAGACGCAGCCGGACCGCACCTCGGCGGCGCTGCTCCTGGGGGTCGAGGACAACCCCCACGGCATCGCCGTCGACGTCGAGGGACAGAGTGCGCGGGAGGACGGCTCCTACCAGGTGGCGCTGCTGCTCCGCGTGCCGCTGGCCAAGGTGGCCTTCACCCCCGCCGGGGAAAAGCAGAAGGCGGTGCTCAAGGTCTGCTTCTCGGTGGCCGGTGCCGACGGGCGGGTGACGCCCGTCGCCAGCCTGCCGCTGGCCATCGAGGTGCCCGCGGATCAGCTCGAGGCGGCGCGCGGGCAGTATTACGGTGCGCGCCTGCCAGTGGCCATGAGCGCCGGCGAGCAGCGCTTCGCCATCGGTATCTGGGACGCCGCGGGCGGTCTCGGTTCCTACATCACTTCGCAGGTCGAGGTGGGTTCCGACGCCGCCGAGGCGTCCGCGTCGGGCACGGGCGGCTGAGCCCTCGAAGCCGGGCGGCGTCCCCTGCCGCCCGGTCCGCCGTCCCGTATACTCTCCCCGTTTCGAGCTCACGTATCACGGAAGGAAACCGTCTCCATGCGCCCATTCATCGCAGTATCCACCCTCTTCGCCGGGTCCCTGGCCCTCTTCGCCGCCGGCGTCCCGGCCCAGGAGACTCCCACCGCCGGTGCTACCGGCGAGGTCGTCGCCGCTGCCAAGGGGAGTGAAGCCGACTCCGGCCAGCTCTTCATCGACGTCGTCGACGTCAACGTGGTCAACGTCGACGTCTATGTCTCGGACAAGGACGGCAAGCCGGTCCTTGGGCTCACCAAAGACGATTTCGAGGTCTTCGAAGACGGCCGCGAGATGAACATCTCGAACTTCTACGCCGTCGAGAGCGGCCGGCCGGTCCAGGGAGCGGAAGACCTGCCGAAGTTCGAGCCGGTGCCGGGGCTTCCGGATCGTCTGCAGAAGGTGCCGGTGCCCGAGGATCAGCGCCTTCATCTCATCGTCTTCATCGATCACTTCAACATCCGGCCCTTCGACCGCAACCGCGTGATGCGCGAGCTGCGCCAGTTCCTGAGCTCGACGCTCCGCCCCGAGGACGAGGTGATGCTGGTCAGCTACACCCGGAGCCTCAAGATCGAGGTGCCTTTCACCAGCGACCCGCGGCTGGTCAACGGCGCCATGACCAAGCTCGAGAAGAACTCGGGGAGCGCGACCCTGGCGGACTCGGAGCGGCGCGACGTCCTCGACGACATCGACGACTCGGACAGCGCCTACAACGCCATCGCGAAGGCTCGCCTGTACTCCGAGTCCATCGCCAACGACATGACCTTCACGATCAACGCGCTCAAGGACTTCGTGGCGTCCCTCGCCGGTCTGCCGGGGCGCAAGGCGATCCTGCACGTCTCGGACGGCCTGCCGATGGTGCCCGGCGAAGACGTCTTCCACTACATCGAGAACAAGTTCCCGCGCTCGTCGGCCCTTTCCGAGGTCTTCACCTACGACCAGAGCCGGCGTTTCCAGGAGCTGGCGGCGCTGGCCAACGCCAACCGGGTCACCTTCTACACCATCGACGCCGGTGGCCTCAGGACCTACGGCCACATCGACGCGTCGGAGAAGGGCGGTCCGGGTCGTGGTCCGTTCATCGACACGGTCAACGTCCAGAACCTGCAGAGCCCGCTCCAGTACATGGCCAAGCTCACCGGCGGCGAGGCGATCCTCAACCGCAACCGGGTGCTGCCGGCCCTCCAGGAGGTCAACGACGACTTCCGCAACTACTACTCCCTGGGCTACAGCCCGCCGCATTCGGGCGACGGACGGCTCTACAACCTCAAGGTCGAGGTCAAGGGCAAGGGTCTCAAGCTGCGCTACCGCGAAAATTATCGCGACAAGCCCCTCGAGACGAGGATGGCCGACACCACCATGGCGGCGCTCAACTTCGGCTACCAGAACAATCCCCTCGATGCGCGGATGGAGTTTGGCGAGGCCGTGCCGCGACCCGATGACAACCTCTTCACGCAGTCCATCGACGTCCGCGTGCCGTTGTCGAAGCTGACGCTGGTGCCGCAGGCGGGAACGCTCGAGGGGAGGCTGCGGATCTGGGTCAGCGCCGTCGACGAGGAGGGCCGGACGGCGCCGGTCCAGCAGGTGCCGGTGCCGATCTCGATCCCGGTGGACCAGGTCGACACCGCCCGCGACCAGACCTTCGTCTACACGTTGCAGCTGTTGATGCGCGCCGGCAACCAGCGGGTCGCCGTCGGGGTCCGTGACGACCTCGGCTCGGACACCTCGTTCCTGAGCCGCAGCGTCCGGGTGGGGGCGTGAGCATGTCCGGCGATTCCAAGGGAGGGGGTAGCTGATGGGCAAGTGGAGCCGCCGAGTCCAGGCCCTTGGGCACTCGGCCCTCGAGGTGGTGCAGGCGGAGGTGCACTCGCTGCTCGAGGATTTCCAGTCCACCGGACGGGGAGTCCTCAAGGCGCTGGTCGTGTTCCTGGCCGCGGGCGCCTTCGTTTTCTGGGGTGTCGGCGTTCTGACCGCCGCCGCCGTGGCGGTCCTGGCGCTGTGGCTGGCCCTGTGGCAGGCGACCCTCGTCGTCTTCCTGGCCATGATCCTGACCGCCGCCGGTCTGGGCTGGTGGGGATGGCGAGTCATCCAGCGTCTCGAAGGGCCGACGACCACCGTGCGACGGCATGTCGACGACCACATCGGTTGGTGGCGCGGTCACCTGGCGGACGACCGCGGCCGGTTGGGCCGGGGGGCGTCTCCCCGGCCGTCGGTCGCCGAGGTCATGGAAGACGAGGAGTGGCAGGAATGAGCCGAGATCAGCTGACCGAGAGCCGCCGCCGACTCGAAGAGGACCTGGCGGCGTTGCAGCGGGGCATCGAGGGGACCGTGGGGTGGGCACCGCGTGGCAAGGCGCCGGTGCTCCTCCTGCTCGGCGTCGCGGCCGGCTTTGCGGTTGCCCGCATGCTCAAAAAGCGATAAGCCCGCGCGGGTGGTGCCACCACCCGGCGCGGGCTTGGAAACGGCGTTCCGGTTCCCCGGAGCGCCGGCGACTCTTCCTGACGTCAGTCGTCGACAGGCCGCTTGAAGACCATCGCGATGTTGTCCGTCGCGCCTGTCTTGAAGTTCACCGAGGTCAGCCCCACCAGCTCCCAGCCCTGCATTCCGAGCTCGGTGAGCTGCGGCGCGGCGTTGGGATCGAGACGGTAGTTCTCACTCCGGATATTGATGATCTTGTACTCCCACTTGGTCATCCTGAGCTCCTATGGGCTGGAGAGGGGAAACAGCCGAACAGTAGATTTCCGTTTATCTTAGCTCAACCCTGAGCTCCTCGCCGCGCCCAATCTGCCAGTGCTCCGCCAGCGAGGCTCCGCGGAGCGACACCTCGAGGGTGCCGAGGGAGCCTGGAATCAACCCGGGCTCGCCGGCCGGCAGGTCGGCGTAGCACGCGGCCAGGTGCCGCACCTCGTGGCCGGCGATGCGCGCGATGGCGGGTCCTCCAGCGAGCCACGCCGTCGGCAGATCGCTGACCAGGTTGCCGTAGCGGTCGATGTGGATGACACGACCGACGAGGAGCCGGCCCAGGTGCTGCGGAGCGGGACGCTCGAGGCGTACCGGATCAGCGACGGGCGGGCCGAGATCCTCCGGCGGCGCGCCGCGGAGCAGCGCCGCGGCCACCGGTGCGAAGCGGTCACGGCCATGGAAGGTGCTCCCCGGGCTCGGCAGGAAGAGATCCTGACGCTCGACTGCGACGGCCCGCCCGCCCTCGAGAGCGACCTCGAGGAGACCGTTGTCGGGGCCGACGAAGTACGAGCCGGCCTTTTCGGCGACGAGGATGCGGCGGGCGCTGCCGACACCCGGGTCGACCACCGCCAGGTGCACGGTGCCGGTGGGAAAGCTGGGGACCGCCGCCGCCAGCAGGAAGGCGCCGCCGTCGACGTCCCCGGGAGCGACGTCGTGGCCGAGGTCGACCAGAGTCGGGTAGGGCGGCGGTACCAGGCGCAACACGGTGCCCTTGACGGCGCCCACGTAGTAGTCGGTCGAGCCGAAGTCGGTGAGCAGGGTGAGGATCTTCATGGCGGTAGAATCGGTCCGATCATGCGCGGAAGCCTGCTGATTTATACCAAGCCCGGGCGTCCGGGTTTCGTCAAGACACGACTGATCGGCGCCCTGACACCCGAGGAAGCCGCGGAGCTCCACCTCGCCTTCCTCGGTGACCTGGTGGACGAGATGGCGGCCGGAGACTTCGAGCTCCGCCTGGCCTGGGCCCTCGAGGTCGGCGAGGTGGCGCCCGCATGGCCGACGCCCACCGGGACCGTAGCCGGGATGGCGCAGGCCGGCGTGGGCCTCGGAGAGCGGCTGTGGCGCGGTCTCGAGGCCGCGGCCCGGGACCATGAGCTGGTGGCGGCGGTGGGGAGCGATCATCCGACGCTCCGGAGGGACACGGTGGAGCAGGCGTTCGAGCTGCTCGAAGGCGGTGCTCCGGTGGTCCTCGGTCCGGCGGCCGACGGCGGCTACTTCCTCGTGGCCACGTCGCGGCAGCACCTCACGCGGCGGATCTTCGAGGACGTCCCCTGGAGCACCGACCGGGTGCTCGAGACCACCCTCGAACGCTGTCGTGGGCTCGGTCTCGAACCCGCGTTGCTCCCCCGGGGACACGACGTCGATACCCCCGAAGACCTCGAGCGGCTGGTGGTGGAGCTCCGCCGCCGGCCGGACCTTTGCCCCCGGACTCGCGAGCGGCTCGCGGCCTGGGGATTTCTCGACGGGCGCCGGTCGGCGCGCGAGGAGACACGATGCGAGTCCTGACGGCGGATCAGATGCGCGAAGCGGACCGGGTGGCCATCGAGG
Source organism: Acidobacteriota bacterium (assembly GCA_020439725.1). GTDB lineage: Bacteria > Acidobacteriota > Thermoanaerobaculia > Multivoradales > JAHZIX01 > JAGQSE01. The sequence goes on along the minus strand of JAGQSE010000043.1, from coordinate 4,380 downwards.
AGCTCGGGGTCCCTGGTCTCGTGCTGATGGAGAACGCGGCCCTCGGGGTCGTCCAGGCCCTCGCCGAGCGCTTCCCCGAGACGCGGTCGGTGGCGATCTTCTGCGGGCCGGGCAACAACGGTGGGGACGGTCTCGCGGTGGCGCGGCATCTCGAGGTCCGGGGCTACCACCTCGAGGTCTTCGGCGTGGCCCCCAGGGAGTCCTACTCGCCGTCGGGGGATGCAGGTGTCCAGGCCGAGATCTGCCAACGGATGGGGATCGACGTCCGGCCGGTGAACGACGAGCCATCCTTGGCGCGGGCGCTAGCGGCCGCCGCCGGCTGCGACCTGGTGGTCGACGCGGTGTTCGGAACGGGTCTCCACCGGCCCCTCGAAGGACGTCTCGCCGCCTGGGCCGAGGGGCTCAACCGGTTGGCCGTACCGGTCCTCGCCGTCGATCTTCCGAGCGGTCTTGACGCCGACCGCAGCGAGCCGCCGGGTCCCCACGTCCGGGCCCGGTGCACCGTCACCTTCGCCGCTCCCAAGGTGGCGCAGGTACTCGATCCTGCGGCCGAGGCGGTCGGCGAGCTGGTGGTGACGGATCTCGGGGTACCGCTCTGCGCTGAGGAACCGGCCGAGGGCGGGGGGCTCCATCTGCTGCTCGAGGATGAGCTCGCGGGCTTTCTCGGTGATCGCCGGGCGGCGAGCCACAAGGGGGACTACGGGCACCTGCTGGTGGTCGCCGGTTCGCCGGGGAAAAGCGGCGCGGCGGTGCTCGCGGCGCGGGCGGCGGTGCGCGGCGGCGCTGGCCTGGTCACCGCCGCGGTGCCCGAGCCGCTTCTCGCCACCGTCGACGCCGGTTCCGTCGAATCGATGACCCTGGCTTGCCCGGCGACCTCGGAGGGCCTCCTGGCCCGCGGCGCCGTGGACACCGTCCTCGGGGCTCTCGAGAGCAAGGACGCGGTGGCCCTCGGTCCGGGGCTGGGGCAGGGGAGCGAGACTCGGAGCGTGATCCGCGAGATCGTGCTCGGCGCGGCGGTGCCGCTGATCCTCGACGCCGACGGCCTCAACGCCTTCACCGGCGACGCCGGCGCGCTGTCCGCGCGGCCGGCGGCCACGGTCCTGACGCCGCACCCGGGTGAGCTCGCGCGGCTGCTCGGTGTCTCGACGGCGGAGATCCAGGCGGATCGCTGGGGCGCGGCGCGGCGGGCGGCGGCGGAGACCGGTGCCGTGGTCGTCCTCAAGGGGCACCGCACCCTCATCGCCACGCCGGCGGGCGAGGCGTGGATCAACACCACCGGCAACCCGGGGATGGCCACCGGCGGTACCGGCGACGTGCTCACGGGGCTCGTCGGGTCGTTCCTGGCGCAGTCGTTCGACCCCTTGGCGGCCGCCCAGCTGGCGGTCTTCGCCCACGGCGCGGCGGGGGATCTGGCAGCGGCGGAGACCGGGCTCGCCGGCCTTGCCGCCGGTGACCTCTTGGGTCGGCTGCCGGCGGTGCTCCGGCGGCTGGAGACGCTGTGAGCGGGCCGAGGCGCTGGCGGAGCACGAGCGAGACCGAGACACGGACTTTGGGCCGGGCTCTCGCCGCCGAGCTCGGCAGCGACGGAGTCCTGCTCCTCGAGGGTGATCTCGGCGCCGGCAAGACGGTGCTGGTCAAGGGCCTCGCGGAGGCCCTGGGCATCGACCCGGCGGTGATCCAATCGCCGACCTACACCTTGATCCACGAGCACGAGGGCAGCGGCGGCCGCCTGATCCACGTCGACCTGTACCGCCTCGAAGGCCCCGAGGTCGATCGCATCGGTCTCGACGATCTGCTGGCCGAGCCCGCGGTCAAAGCCATCGAGTGGGCCGAACGGCTCTCCTGGACGCCGCCCGGGGCGTTGCGCCTCCGGGTCGGGCGGGACGCCGGCGGCGGCCGGACCGTCGTACAGCTCTGATGAGGAACCGGTCGAGAGGTCGCTGTCGCTGGACGAGACCGGGGTCCTGAGGGACAATCCCCAGCTCCGGGACGGGCCCGGGATTCGACGTCGAGGAGGATGAGCATGAAGATCAAGAAGGTCGGGGTCCTGGGATGCGGCCTCATGGGTTCCGGAATCGCCGAGGTAGTCGCCCGGTCCGGGTACCAGACGGTGGTGCGCGAGGTCAGCGAGGACCTGCTCGAAAAGGGCATGGCACGGATCCAGCGCTCCCTCGACCGGGCGGTGACCAAGGGCAAGCTCGAGGAGCAGGAGCGGGGCGCGATCCTCGACCGGCTCACCGGCGCGGTCTCCCTCGAGGAGCTGGCCGATTGCGACCTGGTCATCGAGGCCATCGTCGAGAGCTTCGAGGAGAAGCGCAAGACCTTCGTCGCCCTCGACCGCGAGGTCAAGGAGGGGGCCCTTTTCGCCAGCAATACCTCGTCGTTGACCATCACCCAGCTCGCCATGACCACCAACCGGCCGGAGCGCTTCCTGGGGCTCCACTTCTTCAACCCGGTACCGGTGATGGACCTGGTCGAGGTGGTCGGCACGCTGCTCACCGACGACGCCGCCCTGGCCACCGCCGCCGAGTTCGTCCGCTCGCTGGGCAAGACCGCGGTACGCTGCGCCGACCGTTCGGGCTTTATCGTCAATCGCCTGCTGGTACCCTACCTGCTCGACGCCATCCGTACCTACGAGCAGGGTCTTGGCAGTCTCGAGGACATCGACACCGCGATGCGCCTCGGCTGCGGTCACCCCATGGGCCCTTTCACCCTGCTCGACTTCATCGGTCTCGACACGGTGTTCCACATCGCCAACATCATGTTCGAGGAGTTCCGCGAGACCCGCTTCGCGCCGCCGCCGCTGCTCAAGCAGATGGTCACCGCCGGCCGCCTCGGCCGCAAGAGCGGACGCGGGTTCTACGATTACTCGGAGGGGAAGAGGTAGCGCGCTCCGAGGCAAGAAACCCCATCTCGTATACTCCACCAGAGGAGAGAGTCGCAGTGACGAAGAGAGAACAGGTGAGAGCAGAGCTTGAGCGGGTCGACGAGAAGTATCTGGATGTCGTACTCCGGATGCTGCGCTCTCTCGAGCCTGCGGCCGACGAGGTAGAGTCCTCCCAGGCGTGGCACTCCTTTGTGGACTCTTACTTCGGGTGCTGCAGTGACGCTCCGATCGAGCGTGGGGACCAAGGAGAACTGGAAGATCGCTTGCCTTGGGCATGACCTACCTCCTCGATACGAACACCTGTATCCGCTTCCTAAGCGGCTCGTCGGTAGCGGTTCAGCGCAGGATCGACCGGATCCCGCTTCGGGATATCATGCTGTGTTCGGTGGTGAAGGCGGAGCTCTTCGCTGGCGCCCTGAAGAGCGCCAGACCGCAAAAGAATTTTGAGCGACTCGAAGGCTTCTTCAGTCGGTTCGTTTCCTTGCCCTTCGACGATGCTTCCTCGTTGGAGTACGGTCGTATCCGGAGCCGCCTGGAGAGAGCGGGCACGCCTATCGGCCCCAACGATCTCTTGATCGCAGCGATCGCCCGCGCGAATGGTCTCGTCCTCGTGACCCACAACACCCGGGAGTTTCAGCGAGTTGCAGGGCTCGAAGTGGAGGATTGGGAGTCGCCTATAGCGGGCTCCTGAGGAGGGGAGGGAGATGTGACGCCCGGCCTCTTCCCTCACGTTCCGCCCCGCCGAGTCTGCTAGACTCGTCGCCTCCCGGCGGCCAACCGTCGAGACTCGCTTCGTGAACGCATCCCCCTGGAGGTTGCATTCGCCGACGCCTGTAAGTCGTCTCGCCGCATCGCTCGCGTCCTTTCGCGAGCCGCTTGCCCACGCGGCCAGGCCCGGCCTTCGCGCACATGACCGCACCACCCATCGAGTCGACCACCACTCCTGAGGTCCACGACAACGAAGGGATCCAGTCCCAGGTGGCTCTCGCCGAAGAGGGTCTCGACGCCATCTTCGGCACCCATGATGAAAATCTGCGCCGCATCGAGCGGGTCTTCGGGGTCCGCGTCGGCGCGCGGGGCGCGCAGCTCCAGGTGTCCGGCGAGCCCGCCGCGGTGGCCGCGGTCGAGCACCTCATGGGCGAGCTGCGCGCGCTCGTGGAGACCGGCTACCCGCTCCGTCCGGGCGACGTCCAGACCGCCATCCGCGTCGTCCACGAAGACCCGACGATCTCGCTCGCGGGCTTCTTCCGGCCCGAGGGCCTCGAGGCCGCCGCACGCCGGCTGATCCAGCCGCGGACCCTCCGCCAGCAGCTCTATCTGCGGGCCATGGCGGAGCACGACCTGGTCATCTCCATCGGCCCCGCCGGTACCGGCAAGACCTACCTGGCAGTGGCCATGGCGGCGGCGTCGCTGGCGGACAAGAAGGTGCGCCGGATCATCCTCGCCCGCCCCGCCGTCGAGGCCGGTGAGAAGCTCGGCTTCCTGCCCGGTGA
>JAGQSE010000789.1 GCA_020439725.1 Acidobacteriota bacterium | reverse complement strand
CAGGGGGCGGGGTTCTTCCTCGCCGGCACCACCACCGCCCGCCGCCGAGCGGGCAACGAGAAGGCGGAGATCCACTGGCCCTTCGCGCCCTACCCGAGCTCGGTGGCGGCGTCCAACTGGCTGGGGTTGCCGAACCCCGGCGACCCGGTCGTAGCGCAGCGGCTGGCCGGCCTCGAACGGATCCCCGGCTGTCCCGTCGGGGCCAGCGTCGCGGCGGACCCGGAGCTCGCCGGCGAGGAGCGTATGACCGCGCTGATCCGCGGGCTCGAGGCCTATACCGAGGCGGGCGCTGACTTCCTCGAGGTCAACGAGAGCTGTCCCAACACCGGCGAGGATCCCGCCGAGGAGAGCCGAGAGCTCGAGGAGCTGGGGCGTCGTCTCGAGCGGATCCGTCAGGGATTCCTCGAACGGCCCGACCGGCCGCCGGTGGTGGTCAAGCTGTCCTGCGACACCGACCCTGCGGTGGTCCCCGAGGTCGTCGACCGTCTGCTCGACGAGGGCTTCGACGGGGTCAACTTTGGCAACACCTCGACCGCCTACGAGCGTCGCCGCGGAGCCGTGGCGGCGTCGGACCGGCCGCTTTACGACTACTTCACGACGACCTTCGGTGGCGGAGTCAGCGGTCGCCCGCTCAAGGAGGACTCGCTCCGCCTCGCCGCCGCGGCGGCCGAGCAGCGCGAGCGCCGCGCCCCCGGCCGCGAGTTCCACGTCGTCCGCACCGGCGGGATCGAGGACGCTGCCGACGTCCGCCGTTCCCTCGACGCCGGCGTCTCCCTCGTCCAGTGGTACACCGGCTACTTCCAAGCCTTCGCCGCCGCCGGTCACGAGCTCTACCTCGAGCTCTATGACGAGCTGCTGTTAGCCGACTGAGGGCTTCAGAGACGCCTTCAGGCTAGCCCCCCGAACCGCTAACTCTACCGACGGCCCAAACCCTAGCGGGAGCGCCCGCGTCTCGGGCGGCGAGTTGGGCGTGTCTCAGCGCCTCTGCCGGGGACCAGCCTTCGGCAAGGAATCTGAGAAAAGCGGCCATAAGTTCTGCGGTGCTCTCGTCTTGTACAGCCCACAGGTTGGTGACCACGTTGGAGGTGCCCATCGCAAGAAGCACGTTGGGGAAGCTAAGGTCCCAATTCGGAGCAGCGGTGCTGCAGGCTGAGAGGACTACAAGGCTTGGGAACGAAGCGATTGACGTACGCTCTCCCGTATCGCGTGAGGCCAACAGGTCCCTTGGGGTGAGCCAAGAAGACCCTGCAAGAAAGAGTCTAGGGTCATAGCTGGTGCGCGCCTCGGCGTGACCAATGAAATAGAAGGTGTCAGACGCTTCAATCGCATCGAGAACGGCACTGCGAGTGACGCCTTCTCCTTGAACCACCGAAACCACCTGACCAAGGCCGCCCAGGGTACTGATTACAGCGTCGACTTCCTTTTCTGTAGCAACCAGCCGCGACCTGAGGTTGTCTGCCCGTAGATCTGAGTTGCTGGCTGCGAATACTTTGACAGAAATGGGGGCCCTGCTGTCGATCATAGTTGGCGGCGAGCGGTCCTGCCCGAGGGGTTCCTGTGGTTCTTTGTAGGGTGGCCGGTTTTGGAGTTTTCGAAGGATGCTGAGGCTGGGTACTACAGAAACGGCATGTTCTTCGAGAAGGATCTTGCCGCTGGATGGGTTCCGAAGCGTTCCGAATGGTATCTGATTGAGTGAAGGCGCTGGTATGACGATCAAGGTTTCGCCCTCAGTGATTAGATCGGCCACTGGCTCGATCATGGTCCTGAAAAGACGTTCAGCAGGGGCAATGCTAGCTTCTCCACTTCGGTGCCCCAGGATTGCTTCAGTCAAGGCGTTGGCCTGCTCTTCGAGTTCTCGTCTCGGTGTTGGTACTCGCCTCAGCGCAATCTGGTCTGGACGTACTGACCAAATACAAAGTTCGTTATCGTCCGCCCAGTAGACGAGGCTGTGGCTGCCCATCGGGAGCGAGGCGGCAAGCTCCTGAGCGTCTAAAAAGAAGGGTTCCATCTCGTCCATCGGAGCAAGGGCTTGGTTCAGGGAGACCCTAAGAGCGGCATCGACAGCCTCAAGTGTCCGGTCTGCTCCGCAACCGGAAGCAAGTCGAACTCTAATTAGTTGGGCGAGGATCTTGCTGCGTCGATGCTGGAGTTGTATCGGAAGTCTTACCTCGGGAGCGCGCAGGAGTTCGTTTGCCTCGCCTAGAGCCCCTTCCGCCTCTGCTTCAGCGCGACTCCAGTGATGGTGAGTACTGTAGGTGCGTGAGCGAACGAGTCGTGTCTCTAATGTCATTAGCGTGTTCTGACTGTGGCGGAACTGTTCTTCTGCCTGGTCAAGCAGCTCTCGGGCTAGAATCGGATTGGTCTCGATAAGTGTCAAGGCCTCGGTCACGTAGATGTCGGGTGCTAGCAGGGTTGGCTCTACATCGTCAGAAAAGTCTACTAAGCCTCGCGCCCTTCTTGCATCTTCTTTGGCGGCTTTCTCATTGCCAAAATTTGAGTGCAAGATAGATCTCTTCGCCAGATTGCGTATCAAGGTCCAGCGGTCGTTCATTCGCTCGGTTAGTTCGAGAGCGGCATCAGCGAACACCACGGCCAGGGCAGAGTCGTTGTTCTCTCCTGCGATCGAGGCTGTAGCAAGATACAGGCTCTGACGGGAAGCGATACTTGGATTGGAGAGAGAACCTTGAAGGGCAAGGTGGATTTGATCCCAGGCCCTTCTGGGGTCCTCGACTTGCTGGTAGGTGTAGGCAAGCTGCTGCCGGACGTGCTGTGTGAGTTCGATATCGTTAGCTCGAATAGATGCATCGATGGCGCCAAGGTAGTAGCCGATGGCCTGATCTGGCTCACCCTTGAGGGCCTTTATCAGTCCGACTCTTAGAAGCGTGCTAGCAAGAACGAAGGGATAGCGAGCAGCTCTGCCCTCTTCAAGTACCTTCATCAAAACTTCGAGATTTGAGTCGTAGTCTAGGCCTACTGATCCTACTATCTCTTCTTGAAGGCCTAGAGCCAAAGGTCCGAAGCTATCGTCAAGTCTAGCTGGCGACTCGTCTGACACTCTGGCCGGTTTCGAATGCGCTGGCCTAGGAAGACGGGAACGCTGCGCCTTCCTCCAACTTTGGAAGGTCTGAGCAGAGTGGCTCCTTGCAGAAGCGCCGCTAGCTAGCTTGATGCGAAGGGCCTCTACGACATCGTGCGCCCACGGGTCGCCTTTTCGACAGAGTGACGATGCAACTACCGTTGCGGCGTCAAGAAGCCTCTCACTGTCTTCGTATCTTTGCTCCTCAACAGCGGTAGCCCAGCGGGTAATCAAGGTGGTGAAGCGTAAGCGAAGAGATCCCGGACGATCAAAGTGACGGAGGCCAAGACCGGGCGACCGTTCTAGGCCCGCTGAACCGCCTTGCCCGCTTTGCATTTCTTGAGGAAGAAGCTCATCAGCGCCAAGGTAGGCCAGAACAAGCTGAAGGTTTGCATGCGCCCAGCTATCACCTGGGCGCCAGGCCGCTTGTACTGGTTCATGACGATACTGGAGCTGGATCGCCATCTCGAAGTCTCTGTACGTTGCCGCCAAATCGCTTGAAGACCCTCTCTCAAGGGCCAGCAGCGCTCGGGCTACACCGAGATCATTGCGGATCTCTGGGTCCTTGGGTGCAAGCTCCACTGCCCTAGTCAGGAACTCGATGGCTTCTGGGAGATTCCTTCCAGCCAGGAGTTTGCTCAGTCCCCAGGCGTGAAGGGTAGTGTCACTCGGCCAGGAAGTCGATCTTTCGTACACTTGGCCGCTTGCTTTGACGAACTGCTCTGGTAGGTGAGGGGTCTTGAGATTCGAAGCGCTGCAGAACCTAGAGTGGGCAGCGCCCGGGCGCCTGATCCGTGGCGACCGCTTCTCGTTCAAGAGGATGCAAGGTGGACGGTCGAGAGGGCCGGACAATCTGAAGGGGAGGGAACCAGCTGTCGGGCCAAGAGCTTCAGAGAGCTCCTGGCGACCGTCGATATTTAAGGATTTTGGGCCTGCAGAGTGGTCGAGGCTGAAGAGGAGTGTTGCCAGAGCAAGAGCAGCTGCAGCGCGACGGCTGCTGCGGAATGGAGAAGTTGTCGTCGTCGCTACGACTGAGGCAGAAGCGTTCGGCGGGTGCTGCAGGATCTCAGATGATTGTTTGGGTCGTTGCATCGTCTCGGCCGGAAACCATGCGCGTCTCTGAGTTGGGTAGTCCGATGGCAGCAAATTCTAATTGAGCACGTGTCTAATGGCGAACTCCGGCCGCATGACTTCGCTCTCTACGATCGGAGTTGGCCTATGGAGAGAGGGTTGGCAGTTGGTAGTGTGCAGTTTGCGGACCGCGGTGACGGGCTCTGCATCTGCAGCGAGGCCCCGCTCCAGCGGGGCGAGAGGGAGCCGCGACAAGTGGCTGGCACCTTCGGCTCGATCTTGGCTCGAAGACGTAGCCGGGCTGTCATCGAGCGTTCATCCACGCCCCGATACCCTGCGCACCATCATGGCTTTGCACGAACTCGACGACGTCCGCAAGAAGCCCGCCACCGGTGGCGGTTGGCCCTGGGTGTTGGGACGGGTCGAGGAGGTGACCCACGGTGGTCGCGTGGCCCGGCTGGCGGTGCGGTTGGGGAGAGAGCTGGGCCTCTGTGGCGCCGCGCTCCGGGACCTCGCCGGCGGCGCGCTGTGCCACGACCTCGGCAAGATCTTGCTGCCCAGCGAACTGCTGGCGGCGCCGCGGCGGTTGGAGGTCGAGGAACGGCGGCGGGTCGAGACCCATCCGGAGCTCGGTGCCGCGCTGCTCCGGCGCTTGGGGGCGCCGCGAAGCTGGGTCGACGTGGCGTTGGCCCACCACGAGCGCTGGGACGGGGGTGGATACCCCTATGGGCTGGCGGGTGCGGACATTCCCCTCGCCGCACGGATCGTCGCGGTGGTGGACACCTATGACGCCATCGTCTCGGACCGCCCGTACCGCCCGG
>JAGQSE010000788.1 GCA_020439725.1 Acidobacteriota bacterium | reverse complement strand
TCGGCCCTTCCACGGCCCGTGGAGGCCCGGCCCAGGGGCGTGGGGGCGTTGCCATCCCCCAGCACCGCCAGCCCCAGAGCGGTCACCAGGTCGTCGTGGGTGTCGGTCCGGAAGGCGCCGTAGCGGTCGATCCCCTTCTCGTCGACGCGGATCTCATAGCCGAGGAGCTCGGCGGCGAGGGCGCGGGCCTCGGAGGTGGCCGGCAGCTGAATGCGCCCGGCAGTGCTTGCTATCGCTGGACCGCAGAGGGTGCGCTCACCGTAATCCGACGCTCGCTAGCGATGCGGAGGTCGGTTTCGGCGATGCAAAGACCAGTCGCCTGTTAACAGTTCGACGTAGACTCGGACCGGGAACACGATATCGAAGGAGCTCTGGATGCCATCAAGCGCCTTAGAAGACGCACTCTCCGAGAGCCTCGGCTCGGGACGGCAGATCCAGTTAGTCTGCATCAAGAATGCCTTTGACGTGGTTCGGAGCCGCGTTCCACCGCATGGCGAGACGGTGATGGTCCGAACTGGAATATCCGAGGTACGGCCTGTGTCCGGAGAAATCTTCACTCTGGAGGTCGAGCGTACCTGGGTCTTCGGCAGTACACGCTATGCAAAGGGGCTGATCACCGACAGCCGGCTCGAGGCGGATCGGTTGCAGCTAGAACCTCTCGCCATGTCTCCTGTGGGTCTGTGGGATCCCGAAGAGCACCGCTGGCTCTTCGACGAGCTGGGCGACGATGCTTTCTACGAAGAGATTCAAGGGGCCGGCGCCCGACCTCAGTACGAGATGGAGCAGGTTCTGCCGGAAGACGTCGTCCAGCTGCGGTGGGAAGAGGACCCCATTCTCGAGGCGGTTGAGCTGGCCAATTCGGGGGCCATCGAGGAGGCCGAGGCCCTGCTGGGCAGCCTCCTGATCGCCGACCTACGCTGCCTCGACGCTCATGCCCATCTGGGCCACTTCGAGCTCAGGCAGGGCTGGCCAGGTGCCGTCGAAAGAGCTGCTCGCCACTATCGCGCAGGCTGCGAGATCGCGGGCCTGGGCACTGCGAGGGGCTTCGATGGCCTGCTCCCTTGGGGGCTGCTCGACAACCGGCCCTATCTGCGCTGTCTGCATGGGCTCGGTCTATGCCTCTGGCGTTGCAGCGACACTGATGGAGCTAAGCAGATCTTCCGCCGCATGCTCTGGCTGAATCCCTACGACAACCAGGGCGCGCGCTTTCTCTTGGACGCCATCGAGAAAGGGCTTTCTTGGGAAGGTTTCACCGAATCCGAGACTTGAAACCGAGCTGCGGAGGAACATTGCTCATCCGCCGTCCACTGTGCCGATCAGGATCAGATACCTGAACGACGAGCTTTCGATGCTTATAGCCCCTCGCCGAGCAACTCGTCGAGCGCTTGGCTGTCCGCTTCGAGGTCTTGTTCCGAGTAGCCGAGAAAGACTCTCCTCCGCCTCAAGAATGAATCTAGCTCCAGTCGCGAGCTGAAGCCGAGCAACTGCTGAACCTGAGGTCCCGAGATGACACTCTCGCGGTAGGCATCAGCGGCCAGCGACTCCAGGGCACGACGTGGAAGATCAGTCCACCGGCTGGTGAGCTGGGCGGCGATCTCGTCGGGCAATGTGATGAAAACATTCACGAGACAGCTTGGCTGGTAGAAATGCTCAAGGGGGAAGGGAGCCGAGAGAACCTGGTCAGGCGCGAGCCAAGTCCTCCCGCAGCTCTTTTTCGGCCAATCGAAACGTGGGAACACCGTACTCGTCGAGCTTGGTCAGGAACAGAGCGCGAGAAATGCCGGCCAGAGTTGCCGCGGCCCCGGACGATAGCCGCCCGACCTCGAAGAACTTGACCGCAGCGGCCAGGAGCACCTCTGCGCCCGCCGCCTCGGGCGGCAGCTTGAGCGCCCGGGCAGACTCTTCAGGAATACGAAGGACGTACTCATCCATCGGCTACCTCCACCGACCTTTCCTTGTAGGGCTCCGGAGGCAAGCTTGAATCACTCCCCGAGATGAGCCAGAGCCTTCTCGGCAAGGTCGTCCGAGACATAAAGCCCGGCTTCGCGCACCTCCCGCAGAACGGGACGAGCAGCAGACACCAATCCCTGCTTTTTGGCTCGCAGGACAATCCCCAGGGTACCGATCACACCGATCTCCAGAGCTTGAGCACAACGGCGGGCTTCAAGGTCATCGAGAACTGCTCTGGAGGCTCCCTTCGCAAGCGCAAGAGCGAGGACCTCGGATTCCCCTTGTCCAAGATCCCAGGCCTCGACAGCGCTCGGCACCGGACCTGCCGCTTCCATCCCCACTCTTCGGTGACCGAGCATTTCCTCGATCAGAGCCGCTCCTTCAGGCCGAACTCGGACCTCCTCGGCAACCCCTACCGGGATCAACAGATCCTCGGCCAACTCGCGTAGAAGGTGCAGGTATCCAGCCTTTTCGAGCAAGATCAGCGGTGAAACGTTGACCACCCACAGCCTACTCATGCTCGATCTCTTCGAGCAACTCCTCGTAGGTCACTTGAGATGCCGGCACCTTGCGCCGAAATAGCTCTTCCAAAAACTCAGCCCGACTGATCTCTGCAATCTCTGCAGCTTTCCCTTGAGAGATCTTGCCTTGGGCATACCACTGGACACAGGCCGCGATCCGCATCTCCCGAGCAAATTCGCTGGGAGATAGGCGAAGCGCCGAGAAGCTGCCCGGGGGCATGTCATAAGTGATCGTCGCCATGGTTGGATCTCCTACGCTCGAAGAGCTTCATTCGTCTGGCCTAAGCCGAGAGAGCCTTGCGAGTGTTGGAAGCTCGTTTGAGCGCCCCAGGGACCGGCCAGAAACGCCTCCAGTCTACCAGCCCACCGCTCCAACGCCTCCCGCTTCTCCGCGTCGTAGCTGT
>JAGQSE010000787.1 GCA_020439725.1 Acidobacteriota bacterium | reverse complement strand
CGACGTCGCCGAATGACAGCGCGACGCGATGCTCTGAGAGCCGCACATAATCATAGAAGTCGCCCGAGACCGCCCGCGCCGGCCGGCACACGCCGAGGACCTCGAACGAAGGCAGCCGCGGCGCCTCGCGCGGAAACAGCTGAGCTTGCACCTCTTGCGCGATCGCGAGCTCGGATTCCAACCGCTGGCGCTCTTTCGAATCGGCGATCAGCCGCTCGATCGAAGCCGTCATGTGGTTGAACGAGCGCGCCAGCTGCCCGATCTCGTTCTCGCTGCGCACCGCCACCCGCGCCTGGAGGTCGCCGGCGGCGATCCTTTCGGCACCCCGCGTCAAGGCGGTCAGGTGGCGTGTCAAGTGCGCGGAGAACGGCAGGATCCCGAGCAGCGCCAGCGCGATCAGCCCGAGGCCGTAGAACAGGTTGCGCACCGCGGCACGGCGGATCTGCTCGAGCGAGTCGCGCACCGGCCGTGCCACCGCGAAGGTGATCTTCGAATCCGCCACCGGCCGCTTGGCGACGATCCACCCTCCGGCCGCCGAGATCTGCGGGTTCTGCTCGCCGAGCTCGAGAAGCTCCGGAGGCAGCCCGAGGAGCTGTTCACGGTCGCCCAGGTTCTCGGTGAACAACCGCCCTTCGACGTCGAAGGCGAAGGGGACCTCACCCCGGTCCCGGGGCGTCCGCGCCAGCACCTCGCGCATCAGGTCCTCGCCGCGGATCCGCGCGAAGAGACCGCTGGCGAGGGCGATGGGATCACCCGCCACCTTGGGACCCGCGCTCGGCCCCGTCTCGCGCCCCGGCACCGGAGCTGCCGCCTGCGCTTCGCGCACCCGTTCGAAGGCCTCGCGGGCCGCGTGCATCGCCGCCTCGAGGGCGTCCGCCGGCGAAGTCTTCTCCTCCTTCTCCGCCGTGTCGGCACCTCCAGCCGGTGTCTCCGGCATCCAGATCACCTGCAGCCGCTGCTCCACCTGCTGCCCGGGACCCTCCGGCCCTTCCGGCGCCCGAACCGACAGCTCGAGCTTGTCCACCAGGGTCCCCGCGATGCCGCCCTGCCGTTCGAGCTGCCGCTCGAGCTCCTGGACTTGGACCACCCGGGGCGCGCCGTCCGCCGTGGGCAACATCGCGAGCCGTCCCAGGCTGACCACCGCATCCTCGAGATCGTCCTTGGTCGACTCGAGGCGCTCCGACATCTCGTCGGCCAGCACCAGAGCCTCGCCCTCCACCGCCTGGCGGAAAGCGCGCTGCGATGAATTGAACGAATAGAGCACCAACACCGACAGCGGCAGGACCGACAGGATGAGAAAGGCCAGGAGAAGTTGTGTCCGGAGCTTCATGGGGTCAGGGGGACGGAGCGATCTCTACGAATCGCCCCGCTGGTGGTACGCGCGGAGCGCGCGGTTGTTTCCTCCTCCACGGAGGTCTACCAGCCCGCGGGCCCCGCCCACGACGGCGAGCCGACGGCCCGATAGACACGGACTTCCGACGCCCAGAACGCCACCTGGAACCACGCGCGCCCCAGCATCAGCGCCTGCTGGAGGAGGACCAGCAACACGATGCCAAGATAGCCGGTCGGGCTGAGCGGCAGACGGAGCAGCAGGTAGATCGCCTGGGCGGCGACGAGGAGCAGCACGAAGGCGACGTGCAGGAGCACCAGCCGGCGCCCGCGCCGAAGCACCCAGCCGAGGGCCCGGAAGAAACCACGGAGCATCGAGCCCCTTCCGGAGTCCGCCGCCGAAATCCGGACCAGGTCGTTGGCCAGCTCGGCGCAGGCGAAGGGAACGTAGGCGACCAGCAGTGCGACGATGCCGAGCCCGTACCGCCACCGTTCATCGCCCGCCGCCCGCGCCGCCGCCGAGGCCCCGGCGAACCCGCCTCCGATCACGAGCACCACCGGTATCAAGGCGACGAGGAAGACCATCCCGGCCCGTACGAAGCGCCAGAAGCACCGGCCCATCCCCGACCAAAAGGCTCGGCGGGTCGGCACCGGCAGCCCCTCGTCGAGGAGGACTCGCACCGTGCCACCGGCCACCAGCTGCTGCGCGAGCCAGGCGATCACCGCGAACACCGGCAGCAGGGCGAAAAGCGGTGCCAGGTGATTCGACGACGAAAGCGAAAACTCGACCCACTCCGAAGTCGCCCCCGGCCCCAGGAGCTTGAGCGCTTCGGGGCGATGCGCCAGCGCCTTGTCGAGGGCCAGCCAGAGTCCCGCCGCCCAGACCAGAGCCGGCAATGCCGCCGCCAGGTAGGTCGCCACCACCGCGCGCAG
>JAGQSE010000786.1 GCA_020439725.1 Acidobacteriota bacterium | reverse complement strand
CTGCTATGCTGCCATGACATTCCGAAGGGAGGTAGATCATGAAGCGCTCGAAGAGCCGGTGGTGCCAGGTGGTCGCGGCGGTGGGACTGTGGCTGGGCGCAGGGTCGGCGCGCGCCGAGTGGATCTCCTTCCCGGCCGCCGCGGACGACGCGGGCACCTGTGTCGCCGGTCCGCGGACGCTCTGCCTGCTCGACGGGCGGCTCGAAGCCAGCGTCCATTTTCGCAACCAGCGTGATGGCTCCGAGGGCCTGGGCATGGCGGTCAGCCTGGGCGATCGCACCGGCAGCTTCTGGTTCTTCCGCTCGGACAACCTCGAGGTGATCGTCAAGGCGCTCGACGGCACCGCTCTCAACGGTCACTACTGGGTATTCATGGCGTCGCTGTCGGATCTCGAGTTCTGGCTCGACGTTCGCCATCCCGTGAGCGAGCAGGTGCGGGAGATCTACAACCCTCCGGGTCACCTCTACGGCTTTGCGGACACACGGGCGATCCCCGTCGACCCGGAGCAGATGTGCGGCGGCATCGCCGGGATCCAGTGCTCCGAGGGCCAGACCTGTGACCTGACCCAGGGCTGCGGCGTCGCCGACGCTCACGGCGTCTGCGTCGCGCTGCCGCAAACCTGCCCCTCCGTCTCCGAACCCGTCTGCGGCTGCGACGGCCTCACCTACGCCAACGACTGCGAGCGCCTCCACGCCGGGGTCGTGAAACAGAACGACGGCCCCTGCATGGTGCCCTGAGCCGGCGGGGACCCGTCGAAGACCCTCCCGGGGTAGTTCCTGCGAGAAATCTCCTTCACCCTGCCAGATGCGGCAGCCTGCTGTCGTCTCTGTAGGGCATGAAGAATCAACCGACAAGCGGCCCCAACCGCCCCGGGCGGTCCAAGGTTTTGGACCGGTGCGTGGGGAAATTCCTTGCAACCAAATGTCATATTCGACATAATTATGACTTGGTGGCACGGCAAACCTATCGCCTGGCTCCAAGAGTCAGTCTCGACACCTCCCTTCTCCAAGGAGGCTCGGGTCGAGGCGGGATTCCTTCTCAGGCAGTTGCCACAAGGCCAGAGGCTGGGACTGCCCCAATGTCGGCCAATGCCCGTCCTGGGAGCCCGTTGTCACGAGCTTCGGGTGCAGGATGTCGATGCCACCTGGAGAGTCCTGGTCCGCCTAGATCCCGATGCCATCGTCGTCGCCGGCATCCTGCGGAAGAAGACTCGAAGGACCCCGGCGGCTTGGCTCGAGGCATGCCGCCGCAGGCTCGCCACCTACGACTGGGATCGGGAGAAGGAAACATGAAGAAAGAGATCCACGAGCGCCTCGAGCGGAAGGGCTGGAAGCTCGGCAACGCCGAGGACTTCCTCGGCTTGGCGGCAGATGAGGTCGCGATGGTCGAGACCCGGCTGCGGATCGCCTCGGCGGTGCGTGAGCTGCGCGCGAACCAGGCGCTGACGCAGACCCAGGTGGCAGAAAAGGTCGGCTCCAGCCAAAGCCGCGTTGCGCGGGTCGAGGCAGCCGACGAGTCGGTGGCTCTCGACCTGCTTGTGCGAACCTTCTTCGCCCTCGGCGCTTCGCGCCAAGACCTCGCGCGGGTGATCGGCGC
>JAGQSE010000785.1 GCA_020439725.1 Acidobacteriota bacterium | reverse complement strand
GCGGGTTTGAAACCCGCCCCTACCAAGAGAAGGAACCATTCCTTGGTTGGCCTTTCGCACTGCGAGGTCGAAGGCTTCGCCAACTGGTTGGGCCTTCCAATACCAAGTCGCAATGCCTTGGTTGGCCTTTCGCTCTGCGAGCGGTCCTCAAGGGTTATGGCACCAAAGGGCGATATTGGTCACAATGCCTTGGTTGGCCTTTCGCACTGCGAGACTCGGTAGATTTGAGGGAACCATCGGCCTCTACCACAGAAGTCGGAATGCTATGGTTGGCCTTTCGCACTGCGAGGGCGTTCCTTGAAAGTGCTTCACGCGACTGGGGTTTCGGGTGGGTTTCCGGGGAGATGAGCTTGCATCTGCCCCTGGCCTCCTCCAAAGCCGGACCGACCCCAGAGAGCCCACCGAGCAGTTGGCCGCCCTTTCCTTGTTCATGTTGCACCCGCCTTATAGAGCTCTACCATCTCGAGTGCCCCAGGAAAGACAAAGACTCCTGGAGTCAATCGGGATCTACTACCGCCGAGGATAATGAGCAAGGGCTCCGGGCAGTGGTAACCAGGATCCTGCGCCACGGCCTTCATCTGATATATGTCCTGCGGACTCGGCACCGGCGGGCCGTCTGGGTGAGTGTGCCATTCGCCAAGATAGTAACGTTTCCGGATGGTCTTCGAGGACCATGCACGGGAGATCGTCAGCGCGAGGCCATGGATGCCTCGAGCGAAGCTGAACTTACCCGACCTGGAGTCGGGTGGGGCGGGTTCCACCATGGTGATCGTGGCGAGGTCTAAAGAGGCGTTGTAGAAACCGAGCAGGATCCCGCCCGTTTCTCGTGGCCAAGCCGCCTGCCTTTCGAGTTCTAGCCTCCGAAGGCAAGTAGACCCGAGGCGGCACCCGAACCGACCGTCTTTGGAGATGAAGTTAGCCATCTCCGGCGCCTTCAGGTCCGGCCAGTCGTCTGAGAAAAGGGAACCCATCGGAGTCTGGCGTCTGATCGAAGACGCTGAGGTGAGGGTAGGCCGATGGCTTTTGGAGATCGGTTTCCAGGCATCGAAGACCCACAACAGCTGCCATCCACACCGCATCGAGGCGTACGGGAAGAGCTGGATGCCAGCATCCGAGCCCGCGGTGGAGGTCCCCGGGTGCGACAACCTCACTAGGCGATTGCAGCCAGGATCTGATAGCAGACGCGAACTCGTCCCAGGGGAAGGTGAGGCCGCGCGCAAAAAAGCAGTAGATTCGCCTTCCGTATGCTCCGAGCGATAGCGAAAACATGAGGTGTTCTTTATCACCTCTCAGTTCCGAGAGGAAGCGGAGGACTGAGTCGCTCCCGGTACAGTCGATCACGACCTCAGCACTCGAGAGTGCCGACCTCTCCTCCTCCGAAAGAGACACGAGCGAGCTCTCCACCCCATGGATCCGGCAGTGAGGGGAGACCGTATTGAGATGATCGGCGAGGGCAGGCGCCTTTGCAATACCTATGTCTTCCAGCGTCAGGACGTGCCGGACAAGGTTCCCGGCCTCTAGCTTCTCTTGATCGATGATAAGCAGAGAGCGATTCCCCTGCCGCACCAGAAGTTCCGCAAGGCAGCTGCCGAGTGCGCCCGCCCCAATGATGACGACACTAGCGGAGCGCAACTCCATCGAAGAACGACCACGGCCTTCGAGCTCCTCGCCGCTCCAACAAGCCGTTTCCAGCCATCGGACGCGTTTGCTGCCTGAGAGATTCCTGCGATCCGTCGCCCAGTAACCCATCTCGTTCTTTCTGAAGCCATTGCTGAAGTCATCACCAGCCGCCAGGCGAGGAAGGTGAACTGCGAGCCAGTGAAGGCGCTCAGCTGTCCCACCGATCTCGCGTGGAACGGGGAACCCCAGCAAGAGAAGTCTTTGCGCCCAACCCTGTTTCGAGTTACCGTGATCTCGCAGGCGTCCTACAAGCTTCCTGAGGACTTCGAGAAGGCTCACCCCCTGATCCGCACAGGCTACTGACAGATCCTTCCAGCTTCCTGGAATTTCCCACGGCTGTTGGTACAGCGGCCTACTCAGTCGAATCCAGATGCCGTCCGCCACTTCCTTGCCTCGGTCTTCGAGCCACGAGCCCCAGGAAAAATGAGCAATGACCTCGTGCCGCTCGTTTTCGAATGCTGAAACGACCAAGACCTTCGACTTCGATGGCGCCTGTTCGAAACGGCAGTATCCAGAGGTGGCCCCTGCCTCGTTCCATTGCGCAAAGCTCTGCGAGCTTTCATCGAAGGCGACCAAGGGTGACGCATTTGTCGGCAGGGCCGGCAGCTCAAAGGGATCGCCATTCTGACGGAGCCCATCACTCGCCGCCAGCTCGAGCCAGCGGATAGCTCGGCGTGTGAGCCAGAGCAGGCGTGAAATCTGCCCCATAGGCTCCGGGGAGCTACCCAGCCTCTCCAAGGAGGCATTGCCGTCTTCAAGGCACAGACGGCCTGACCGCCACGGAAGTTCTTTGGCACCCGCAGCATTGTACGCTTGGTGCGGAAAGGTGACCGTAAGACTGCCCTTCTTGGCCGGCATGAAGTCGATCTTGCCGAGTGGGTAGGAGGGAGCGAGGAGAACGAACCATCGCGAGACCGCCGGAACCAGGACGTTGCTCCCATTTGCGATCCGTAAGGAAATCTTGAGGACCCAGACTTCCTTCTGAGGCTGCCACCAGAGGTCCTGGTCGATCCGACAGTGATCGACATGCTCGAGGGCTCGTCTCCCCGCTCGGAGGTTGTCATTCGGCTCCACCTTTCGCCTTTCAGCCGAAACGGGCACCGCCGACGCTCGTCGGAGCCGAGCGCTTCGTGTAGCCGCCTTGGGTGTTTCCGCCTTCGTCGTTGCCGCCGTCGCTCTTCTCGGGCTCCGGGAACTCCTCGCCCAGAAGTTTCCGCCAGAGTCTCGCGCTTTCCACCGAGTCCTCGTGATCGAGCGCTGCGCGGGCAATGGCGGCACCGGCGCCCGCGTCGTCGTAGAACTTGGAAAATTCCTCTGCCGTGACTCGCTTCAAGACATCCTGATCCACGCCCCGGTCCCGCAGGCAGGTCGGCACTCGTCCCATCGCGACGTCACTCGCGAACTCGGTAACGATGTTCTCTAGAGTCAGGGTCACTCCCTCGGCGACAGAGGAGATGCCGTCGCAGCAGCAATCACCGATAAGGTGCTCAAGCGGGTAGCTCTTGGGGTGCTTCGATTCGGGCGCGTGAACGCGACGCCACCACTTGAGGGCCTTGACGACGTTGACGAAGTGCCCGTTAGTCTTAGAGTTCTTGTCCCAGGTCCAGAGAAGTTGGGCCACCGGGTCGGTTTCTTCCCAGGCGTTGGCGTCGCGGTCTGGAATCAAGAGGGTCTGGCTCTGCTGCTGGGCAAGCTTCAATTCTCGAAGCTGGGCCAGAAGGCGTGGTTGCTGGCCGGAGAGGATCTCGAGGTCGTCCGTACCGAAGAAGACTCCAGACGACATCAGGGCTTTGACCGAATCCGAAGGCATTGCGGTAATGACCAGGTCGAGGTCGACCTCGTTCAACGCGATTCCGATCGAACGACCTTGGAACCGCCACTTGTTGCGGTAGTGAGTGTCCAGGAAGGTCCGGAAGAGCTCCAGGGCGTCGGTCGGTGGGTCGTAGTCTCCGGGTATGAGGGTGGTGATCACGATCACATCGACATCCGCCTTCTCGTCCGGTTTGGGCCGGACGATCGTGCTTCTGCGATAGCTTCCCTGAAGGAAAGTGGCCTCGACGATCTTCTTCAGGTCGATGTCGTTGTTTAGACGCTCCCGAAGGTCGCGATGGGCCTCTTGAAGGCTCTCTCGCACAGCCTCGGTGAGCCGGATCTTGCTAAGGAAGTCCTTGAAGTAGGTTGGAAGGCTTGCCATGAGGTGATTCCTCTCTAAGAGATGGGCAACGGGTGCCCTGGACGTCTTAAGACCTTGAGCTCCCAACCCAAGGATTGCGCTTGTTTGGGACCCTATTCGTTGACAACTCGCTTCAGCCGAGCTTCTTGCTGGGCGCGGCTGGCGACGAAGCGGTTACTCCTGGACCTCTGTTATCCGGCGAGGATCTCAACAGCGCCACACGCACCGTTTCGCGTCCCCCTACACTCTTGGTTCCCGATTTGGTGGTGCTGTTGGCCCCGGGAGAAAGATGGCTGCCGAGCCCCCGGGCACTGGGCTTTGGTCAAGGGAGATCTGAAGGGAACGTAGGTGTTGGGTCACCCCAAGGACCGAGCCCAAGCAAGAAGGTCACCCTTGCTCACAGAAACCCATCCACCCGCACCCAGTACTTCTTCTTGCTAGCTTCCCGAACATAGACCTTGACCCCTTGGCCTTCCTTGGAGGACTCCGGAAGGCTCGATGGGTTCTCGATCTGAGCGATCCTGTTCTCGCCTTCGATCTCGACGCCCCATCCGCCCCCGCCAGCCCGGACCAGAAGGCCGTCGCGATCCTGGCCGGCTTGCACCGGCTTGGCTTCCGCTGGTCGTGCCTTTGGCTCTTCGGAAGGAAGTGGCAGCGATGAGGGCGCCGTGCCCCTCGAGGGTCGGTCGCTGCGACCGTTGGCGGTTTTTGGCGGATCGACTGCTGTCGGTACCTTGCCTGTCCACGCCGGCTCGGGAGAGCCGGCAACCGCATGGGGCCCCGGCAGCACGTCGCGGTCCTCGAATTGCTTGAGCTTCATTTGCCTGGTCTCGGATGGTGGGCGCCGGTCCTTCCATTCGAGGAGATGGAAGAGCGCATCGAGCCGAGCGATCGAACGGAGACCGGTCTTGTCGGAGAGGATCGCTTCGCCGCTCTTTCGGGCGTGCTCGAGGATGGCCGCCGTGAAGGTTTCGACCACCGCACCGGTGTCCTCGTCCTTGGTGCCATCGGCAAGCCACGAGGTATACCGCGCCTTCCGGTCCACCAGGTGCACCGTGGGGCTGACTCGGACGCTTCCCAGGCCTAGGGGCTTGCCCATGCCGAGCTTGTGAGCGCAGGTTTCCGGAAGGTCGAGAGCGGAGAGCAGGGCGCCGAGCTCGACGTCGGTCAGGTTGTCGAAGCGGATCTTCCCCTTGAAGTGCTGCTTGGCCTTGACCGGCTGAATCAACGTGTGCTGGGTGTCCTTGGGGGTCTCCGACCGAACGTCTTCGAGGAGTCTCTTGTACTCCTGCGGGTCTTGACCCCGGAGAGCCCGAACCTGTTCTAAGCCCTCGCTTTCTTCCCAGCGGTGCCAGTACAGTTTGTGTCCGCGAAGCGTGGTCACATCGTTCTCGAAGTAGGTCGTCAGCCCCTGTGTCTCTGCGTTGGAGTTCTGGGTCAGGTAGAGCTGGTAGGACGTCGGGTTGGGCGCGGAAAGGATCTCGGGGACGATCTCGTCTTCGAAACAATCTTGCGGATCCGCGGTGGCGATCACGGCGTCCTCGAAGCGTAGCCGCCCCTTGATCGCGTCGACCTTCTCGCCCGCCTCGGTACCAACGCGACCGAAGAGCGCCTCGGTCAGGTCGAGACGGGCTTCGCGATGGTCCTCCGGGAGCAGATCGCGGGGACTGAGAGGATAGGGGAATCGGAACATCTGGGCACGACCGAAGAAGCGGAGACCGGAAGGGTTCTCCGGCGAAACTTCGACGGGATCGCAGAGAAAGAAGATCGGTTCTCCGTCGCGCAGGTGACCGTCGGCGGCTCGGGCGTTGGGGAATGGCTTGTCTCTCGGAAAGGCCTTCTGCTGCCAACCGGTAATCTGGTCGGGATCGTGGAAGCGGTCCCAGAGATCGTCGGGGATCTCGATCGTCGCTCCCGTCTCGTCGTGAAGGAAAACGAACTCCCTCCTCTTGGACTCCATCTTGCCGCTTACGACCACCGTCGCCTCTAGGCTTCCCGGAATCTTCTCTCGTTGGATCGATCGAGCCTGTCGCACCCGCGAGTTGGAAACCCCAGCTGAACGGTGCCCATTGCCGCCGCCCTCGAGTACGACGCAGACCTTGTGGTGCTGAACTCGCCAGCTCGGAAACTCGGTAAGCCCAATCGGTTCGTAGACAGAATCGGTCCCAGAAAACCTTTCGAGCAAGCGGTGGCTGACTCTGGCGAAGCCGCATTCCAGAATCATCCGCTTCTTCCCCTGGAAGCGAACGAACCCTGCCCGTATGAAGAGACGGGATTGATTCTGTCCCCTTGAGGGCGCGAGAGATGCTGCGCCTTGGACGCGTCCGCTCCCCTGAACAAAGATTTTCCGATAGTGTCGGCCCAAGCGATCTATCCCTACACTCCGGTAGAAGAGCTTTTGGCGGGTCACTGGTTGCAGCTTCGAGAAGGTGAGGATCTCGAAGAGGTTGCGCACCATGCCGCGGAGGCTTGAGCCGGGGATTGCCGGCCGGCCGTCGGGGAGGGTGTAGGGAGCCGGTCGGAGACGAGCTTCGGGGCGGTCCCAGCCGCCACCGGTGCGCCGGCGGGGTCCCCGGGTGAAGAGCGGGGTCAGGGTCTCGATGTCGAGGTCGATCCAGCCGTTGTGGTGCCCCTCGAGGAACTCGTGATGGTGCTTCCAGGGCTCTGTCATCGGCGAGCTCGCCGTGAGCTCATCGGCGAACAGCACCTTCACGGGCAAAGGCACGAAGTTGTAGGGGGCCGTGGTCGGATTCCGCTCGGGGGAAACATGGTGGATCGGCCCGGACACCGAAGGGACCTCCGGGGCGGCTGTCCCGGCGCCTTCGGCAAGCGGGCCCTGGCGATGCTTCTTCAAGGGGTCTCGGCTCATGATCGGTCTCCTCGGGGGTGCAGGTAAACCCGGACCAAGCGCGAGGTGACCACCCGCACCGCGCCGGTCTCGGCATCGCGTTCGAAGTAGTGACGGAGATCGAGGCGAAGCGGCCGGCGGCCATCGATGAAGTCCGCCGCCTCACAGGCGATCGGTATCGCCTGCTCGCGGCCGTCGGCGTCGCGCACGCGGCTGAAGCTCCCGGGATAGGACTTGAGCCAGCGATTCCCGACCAGGATCCGGGTTTCGTCGGCGGGTCGATCCGGCCCCGTCA
>JAGQSE010000784.1 GCA_020439725.1 Acidobacteriota bacterium | reverse complement strand
CACCGCCGAGGGGGGAAAGGTTTGCTGCAACCAGGTCGTGGGCTTCGAGCCAGGGGTCGAGATCGGGGGAGTCGGAGGGAGGGGGCAAAGGGGCTTCGGGGAGCATCGCGAGGGCCTCGAAAGGGGGCCCGAAGGCCCGGTCTCAGGGAGGTTACCACCCGTTTGACACCTCCGGAAGGCCGGGCAATAATGACCCCCGCGCGTCCGGAACCATGCCTTTCGGCGTCGCTCGAGGCGACCCGACACACTGGTTCACCGGGCATTTCGACGGCTTACCGGGCATTTCGACACGCTCGAACCGACTCGTGGGAGGGCAGCCCGCTGGAAGACAAGCTTCGCTCCCTGTTGCAGGACCTGGGCCGTGCCCTGACCTCCGCCATGGCGGAATCGTCGGAGGTGAGCGACACCCTGCGCCGGCTGCGCAGCTCGGGCTACGCTCTCTATCTGAGTCTCGACTGCAAGCGTGGCGGTGAGGTGCGGCAAGAGCCCTTGCCGGTAGCAGCCACTTCCGGTGTCAGCGCTGCCAACGCCTCGAGCAGTGGCGAGCCGAATTTCCAGATCAACGGTGATGACCTCCGATTCCTCCGCTCCATCGGCATCGACCCCACCCGCCGATGCCGCACCCGCCGCCGCCGCGGCGCCTGAGCCCGCGGAGCGTCCCGCGACCTCGCCGGTCGCACCCCCGGCCGATCCTCGTCCCGACCTGCTCGGCCTCAGCCAGGAAGACCTCGCCACGGTCCTCGAGCCGTGGATCGATCGGCCCTTCCGCGTGGCCCAGGTCTACGCGGCACTCCACCAGCGGGGTGTGACCCGTTTCGACGAGATGACCGACCTGTCCAAGGGCTTGCGGTCGGTGCTCGAGGAGAGCTTCCGGCTCGGCGTTCCGCGGGTCGTCGAGGCCCGTGAGAGCGCCGACGGAACCACCAAGTACCTCTTCGAGCTGGTCGACGGCGCGGTCATCGAGGCGGTCGACATACCCGACGGGCGTCGGCGCACGCTGTGTATTTCGAGCCAGGCCGGCTGCGCCCTCGCATGCCGGTTCTGTGTCACCGGCTACTGGGGTGCCGGCCGCGACCTCGGTGCCGGCGAGATCGTCGGCCAGGTGCAGGCCATCCGCAGCCGCATCGGGCCGCTACCGGCGGGCCTCAACCTGGTTTTCATGGGCATGGGGGAGCCGCTGCTCAACCCGACAGCGGTGGGGGAGGCGCTTCATCGTCTCGCCGAGAGCATCTCCTGGCAGCGCATGACCCTCTCGACGGTGGGCATCCTCCCCGCCCTCGAGGCCATGGCGGCCTGGCCGCGGCGGCCCAACCTGGCGATCTCGCTCCATGCCCCGGACGACGATCTCCGCGGCCGGCTGATGCCCGTCAACCAGCGCTATCCGTTGCGCGAGCTGATGGCGTTGCTGCGGCGTTGGCCCCTCGAGAGCGGGCGCAAGATCACCTTCGAGTACATCCTGATCCGTGACGTCAACGACGCTCCGGCGCAGGCCGACGCCGTGGCGCGGCTGCTCCGCGGCCTCGCGGCCAAGGTCAACCTGATCCCGATCAACCACGACCCGGTGCTGGGTCCCAGGATGGTGCCACCCTCGCCGGAGGCGACCGCGCGCTTCCAGCAGCGCCTCAAGCAGCACGGTGTCGTCACCACCGTCCGCCGCCAGCGCGGGGACGAGGTCAGCGGTGCTTGCGGTCAGCTGCGTGCGACGCACCGCGCCCCGCGCGGCTTCCGCACGCCGGTCCATCTCTGAGCGCACCCCCGTCCCTGGCATCTGTTGGAAGAGCTTCGTGTCGGAAGAGCTTCGATCCGCAGACAGCCGGAGTCTTTGAGCCGGCTGCTGTCCCCTGTCCCCGGGCGGGCGGCCTCAGTCGACTCCAGTGGAACCGAAACCGCCGCCGGCGCGGCCGGTCTCTACTAGGTCCTCGGCCTCGATCACTTCGACCGCCTCGACCCGCGCCAGCACCAGCTGCGCGATGCGGTCACCGCGGCGGACGGTGAAGGGTTCGTCGCCGTGATGGATCAGGATCACGCCGACCTCGCCGCGGTAGTCGCTGTCGAGGGTGCCGGGGGTGTTGACCAGGGTGATGCCGTGGCGGAGGGCAAGGCCGCTCCGGGGGCGCACCTGCCCCTCCCAGCCTTCGGGGATCTCGAACACGAGGCCGGTGGGGATCAGCCGCCGCTCGCCGGGCTCGAGAACGACCTCGGCCTCGACCGCGGCGCGCAGGTCGAGGCCCGCGCTGCCGGGAGAGGCGGGGCGCGGCAGCTCGAGACCCTGACCGTGGGGCAGCCGCCGGATGCGCAGCCTCAACGGTTTCTCCCGCCACCGCGGTTGGGGCGGTTGGGACGGATCGGAGTCGGGTTGGGGACACCGAAGCCACCGACGTTCTCGGCACCCTGGCCAGCGCCGGGGCCTCCCGGCGGCTGCCCCAGATTCTGCCCGTCGGGACCGTTGCGCTTGGGCTGCTCGAAGGAGATCTGCGGCTGCAGCCCCTCGCGGAAGGGGCGGCCCAGGGTCTTGGCGGAGGGAACCAGGGGAGGCCGGTCCGGAGGGGTGGCGATGCCGGACACCATGTCCGAGGTGAAGGCCCACTGGTCGTAGTTGGTGCGACCCATGAAGACCTTGACCGACTTCTCCTTGCTCTTGCTGTGGACACCGAGGATCGGCCCGAGAGCGCCGCGGGTGCGTTCGCCGCCCTCGCTCACCGGCAGCCCGTTGACCGAGTCGGGATCCTGGTCGTCGCTGGTCGGATCGGGCTGGGCACGCAGACCGTTTTGCGGCTGGCGGCCTTCGGTCTGGTCGGGGGTTGGCCCCGGCCGCACCTGAGTGCCGGGTCCCCCGGCGTAGATCAGGCCCCACGAGCCGTCTTCGGTCATCGGATCCGGATAGAGCTGACGGGCACAGCGCGGCTTGACCTCGATGAGCTCTTCGAGCTTGATGGGGTAGCGCCCGAAGCGGCGCTGGAAGCAGCGGATCGCCTCGGCATACTGCAGGCCGCGAAAGATCAGCTCCTCCTCGCGCTCGCGCTGCATCACCGAGCTCCACAGCGGCAGCACCACCGCCACCGCGATGGTCATGATCGACACCACGACGATCAGGATGACCAGGCTGTAGCCGCCCTCGGGGCTCGGATGGCGCCGGCGCATCCCCCTACCACTCGCTGTACGGGGTGCCGTCGAGGCTCATTCCTTCGGCCCCCGAGTAGACGTCGACGATGCCCGGCTCGCCTTCTTCCGGGAGGTCGGTCTCGGCGGGTTCCTCACCCTCCTCGACCTCGTCGTAGACCAGCTGCCAGGTGTCCGAGGTCTTGGTGATGGGATCGATGGGGACGGTGCGCAGATAGCCTTCGTCGACCAGCGCTTCGAGGCTCGTCGGGTACTGTCCCTTGTCGGCGTAGAACTGGTTGATGACGTCGCGGATGGTGCGCAGGTTGGTCTTGAGCACCGCTTCCTGGGCACGCCGCGGCGAATGGATCAGCGCCGGGATGGCGAGCGTGGCGAGGATCCCGATCATGGTGACGACGATGATCATCTCGAGGAGGGTGAACCCTCGTTCGCCGGCGCGGCGCCGGGCTCGGTGTCGGGCTCTGAGTTGGCTGATGGGTCTGTGCATGGGAGCTCCGTCGTCTACCACTCGGCGTAGGGGATGCCGTTGAGGCCGACACCCTGGCTGCTCGAATGCACGTCGAAGACGTTCTCGCCGCCCCACGAGGAGGCGTCGGGCTCGTCCTGGTAGCTGAGCAGCAACCAGTCTTCATCGTTGCCGACCATCGGGTCGACGGGAATCTTGCGCAGGAAGCGCATCTTCTTGTCGATCTGGCCGACCAGGTCGACGCCCTCGACCAGCACCTCGAGGTCCTTGGGGTAGCCGTCGGTGCCGAGGTCGATGGGGATCAGGCCGAAGTCGCTGTAGCGCTTGTACTCGTCGATGGCGTTGCGCATGTCGCGCAGCGCCGCGCGCAGCTCGATCTCCTTGGACCGCTTGACCGAGTAGCGCGCGAAGGGAAGCGCGGTGCCGGCGAGGATCACCAACATCACGGCGACGACGATCATCTCGATCATCGTCAAGCCGCTCTGATAGCGCCGGGCGGAGCTCCTCCGTCTCCTCATCACTCTTTCGTACGGATCACAGGCCGCCAGCGTCCTGAGTCCGCGGGTCGCGCGGACGGGGCGCCTCGGGCCCTACGGCCCCGTCCTCGACCACCACGTCGAAGCCCTCGGCCTCGACGCCGGAGATCTCTTCGAGCACCGCGTCGAGGGCCTGGGCCTTCTTGAAGGTGATGGTGCTGCGACCGGGAGCGACGGCGACGAAGGTGATCTCCGCCACCAGACCGCGACCCCGGACGCCGCCGCGGTCCTGCCCCAGGCGGCTCGCGCCCAGCGACAAGAGACCCGGACGGGTGTCGTCCGACAACACCGTCGAAGCGCCACCGGTACCGAGGAAATCGCCGGCGCGCACCTGCTGCACCGCCAGCACGGCCGGATCGAACTCGAGCTCGAGGGGCAGGTGGGCGACGTCGGCTGCGGCGTCGGCGGTGAGCCGCAGGGTCAGCGTCTCTCCGGGAACGACGAGGTGGCGATCACCGGCGAGGGCGAGACGGACGGGGGCGCCGCTCACCGCCGCGTGGCTCGCGGCCACCGTCGCGGGTTCCGCCACCGGTGCCGCCACGGGGCCGGCGCCGGGCTTGTATGCGTCCCCGAAGAGACCACCCAGAGGGGCCGGCGCCAGCGGCTCGAGGGAGGCGGTGCCGTCCTCGAACAGGCCGTCCTCGACCGGCGGCTCCTGCTGGTCGTCGTCATCGTCCGCCTGGTCGCCGTCGAAGAAGCTCCCGGGCCCACCGCTGGGCGCCAGGTCGATCCCCGACGGCGGCGGTGGCTCCTCCTGCTCTTCGGTACCCGTCTCGCGCAGACCCCGCGGCAGCTGCTGCAGCCGCCGGCGCAGGAGCTCCT
Organism: Acidobacteriota bacterium; assembly: GCA_020439725.1. Taxonomy (GTDB): domain Bacteria; phylum Acidobacteriota; class Thermoanaerobaculia; order Multivoradales; family JAHZIX01; genus JAGQSE01. The sequence continues at coordinate 2,066 of JAGQSE010000784.1, read as the reverse complement.
GCACCCGTTCGCGGTCGTTGTCGCCGTCGAAGGGGCCCTCGGTGTCGGACTCCACCCGCGGGCTGCCGCCACGGAACGTGATCTTGGCCTCGGTGCCGACCCAGATCGGCAACAGGTCCTCTTCGGTGAGGTTCGGGGTGCGGATGATGTGCGGAGTCATCGTCAGGATGACGTCGGTGCGGTTGTTGTCCGAGTTGTTGTTCGAGAACAACCGGCCGAGCACCGGGATGTCCGACAGGCCCGGGATGCCGGCCTGCGAATCGAGGTCGTCGGTACGGATCAGGCCGGCGAGGAAGTTGGTCTCGCCGTCCTTCAGGCGGATCGTCGACTCGATGGTACGCGTGCCGATGACCGGCTGGCGCTGACCGCCGGCAGCTTCGACGAAGCTCGAGATGTTGCTCACCTCGACGGTGACCTTGAGGGTGATCTCCTTGTTGTGGTGCACCCGGGGCTCGATCTCGATGCGGATGCCGACGTCGGTGTACTGGAAGGTGGTGAGCGGCACGATGTTGCCGCCGACGGTGTTCGAGGTGTTGAAGGTGGTGGTCGGGATCGGTACCCGCTCACCGATTAGGAGCCGCGCCTTCTCTCCCTCGGTGATGCGCAGCTGCGGGCGCGCCAGGAGCTGGGCGTCGGTGTCCGTCTTCATGAAGTTGTAGATGAAGTTGGGGATCGTCAGCGACCAGTTGTTGGCGTTGAGGTCGTCGAGGTCCGACAGGCGGAGCGGCACGTTCTCGCCACCCAGGTCGAGGCTCTGGGTCACCGCGTAGCTGTCGAGGGAGAGCCCCAGGTTCCGCATCTTCGAGCTGTTGACCTGGAGCAGCTCGACGTCGACCACGACCTCGGCCTTGGCCTTGTCGTTGGCCTCGATGATCTTCTCGGCGACCTTCACCTTGTCCGCGGTGTCACGCAGGATGATCGCGTTGAGCTGTTCGTTGGTGGCGATCTTCTTGGCGTCGACGAGGCTGCGGAGCATCGTCTGGACCTGCTTGATGTCGGCGTTCGACAGGAAGAAGGTCTGGATCACCAGATCCTCGTAGTTGCGCCGGTTCTGCGGCGTGTCGGCGACGACGATGATGGTCGACTCGTCCTGCACCTTGTAGAAGTGCCCGGCGGCGCGCATCACCACCTCGAGGGCGCTCTGGGCGGTGACGTTCTTGAGGACGATGGAGATCTCCTGGTCCTTCAGGTTGGGGTCGAAGAGGACGTTGATCCCGAAGGCCTTGCCGAGGGCGCGGTAGATGTCCTTGACCGAAGTCGGCTCGGGGAAGTCGAGATCGATGGGCTCGTTCGAGCGCGGCTCGAGGAGGGGCGGCTGCGGCCGGACTCCGCGGGTCTTGTTCTTGAGCTCCTCGATGGTGCCGGGCTTTTCCCGCTCGAGCTCCGCGGCGCGGATCTCCTCCTGCAGGTTGACCAGCTCGGCCTGGGCATACTGGTTGGTGGGGTCGAGCTGGACCGCCTGCTGGAACTCGACCGTGGCGCGCTCGTCGATCCCCGCCTCGCGGTAGCGTTTGCCCTTCTCGAAGTGCTCCTGCGACGCCTTGATCTTGGTGCGCAGCAGGGCCGCCTTGTAGGCGAGGTTCTCGGGCTCGCGCTCGACCGCCTCCATGTAGTAGAGGACCGCCTGGTCCCAGTTGCCCTGGGATGCGGCGATCTCCGCCTTGCGGTAGCTCTGGTAGCTCGAGCAGCCGCCGAGGCCGACGACCAGCAAGGCGACGGCGAGCATGCGCCCGTAGCGATAGAAGCTCATGGGGGACCCTCCACTCTAGCGCCCCACTTCCAGCCGAACGGCCGAGGCGTCTTTGAATTCCACGAATTTGATGGAGACCGATTCAAGACCGATCTCGGCGACGATGAACTTGCCGTCGATCACGTCGCCCTCGAGGGCGTTGATGATCTCCTCTCCCCGGGCGAAGACGGCGATCGGGCGGCTCTTGGTGCCGAAGCTGCCCAGATACGAGAAGTCGATGGGGGGTGGCTGCGGAACCACCGGTTGCGGCGGCCGCGGAGGCGGCGGTGGTGGCGGAGTGGGCCTCGTCACCGGCGGCCGTGGCGGTGGCGGCGGT
>JAGQSE010000783.1 GCA_020439725.1 Acidobacteriota bacterium | reverse complement strand
CTACAACCTGGGCCTGGCCCTGGTCGGCCGCGGCGACCTCGACGGCGCCATCGAGAGCTTCCGCCGCTCGCTCGAGATCGAGCCCGAGGCTCCGCGGACCCATGCCATGCTCGCCATGGCCCTCGTCCGGCAGGGGGATAGGAATGAAGCGGTCGAGCACTACCGCCGCGCCCTCGAGCTGGCGACAGCCGCCGGCGACCAGCATCTGGTGGAGCAGATCCGGTCCCGCTTCGGACAGTAGCCGCTGCGGCAGCACGCGCCGCCCAGGTCTCGGACAAGTCCGGGCAGTTCGAGGTCTAGGTGACCTCCTTCCCGGACCAGGGCTCTTCTTGGGCGGTCCCGCCAAGCGCCGAGGCCGCGGGCACCGCCGGGCTACGGTCCCGCGTCGAGAAAGTCGTTCACCATCGGGACGATGACGTCCATGCGCTGCATCAGCGTCACGTGAGTGGTGTCGGGCAGGATGGCCAATCGCGATGCGGAGCGCGGCCCCAGGTCGCCATGAGTCCCGCCGCCCTTGAGGCGAAACATCTCCGCGACGTGCTCGAGCCGGATGCCATCCGCATCACCAAAGATGAAGAACATGGGTGCGGTGGTCGACCGAAGCTGCCCGGCGGCCAAGTCACCTCCCTTGGCATCGGCGGCGACCATGCGCTCGACGAACTTCGGGAACTGGTCCGGAGTCGGGCTGAGGCGCTTGTACTCGGTCTCAAGAGTTGAGCCCTTGAAGGCTTCCGCCGTGATCTCGGAGATCGCATCACTCCCTTCCTGGACCATGCCGTCATGCCGGAAGGTGGACGAGATGACGACGACCCTTCGCACCTGGTCGGGATGTCGAACGGCAACTTGCAGGGCCACGTTGCCACCCATGCTGTAGCCGATGAGGTCTGCTCGGGGGATCTTGAGGAACTTGAGGAGCGCCGCGATGTCATCGGCGTTGTTCTCGCCGCTCATCTCACGCGCGGTATCCGCCGTCCGCCCGTGACCCTGCATCTCGACGGCAATGACCTGCCGCGTCTTGGCGAGCTCGTCGATCCACCCGGTCCAGTTGTTGGTGATCGTCATGAACGCACCGTGGAGCAACACCACGGGCTCGCCGCTGCCGTGGATCTCGTAGTACATGTTGAGCCCGTTGACTGGCGCATAACCCGCCGTTGGACCCTGCTGCGCCGACAGGTCTGTGGTCGCCATGGCCATCGCCATCGTCACCACCAGGAAAGCCGTGATCCGCATTGGGGTGTACCTCTGTTTCGTCGAAGAATCTGGGAGACTCACACGCTGCCGGGTCCCCTCCTGAGGAGGAGATCTAGACGGGTCTTGAGCTCCAGGAGTAGGGAAGCTCCTCCTCAGGAGCCCACCAGCGTGGCGAGAACCTCGTCCAGCGCCTTGAACTGTTCGCCTGCCGCGTTCGGGCTTCCGGAGGCGAGCGCCTCCTCGAGGGCTTCCTTCGAGGGATAGAGCTCGTGGAGGACCAGAAGCGTCTTGCCATCGGTCTCCTCGAAGGTCACGGTGGTGACGGCGCCGTCGGGGCTCTCCTCGTTCGTCCAGACGATCCGCGAGTACGGCGTCACTTCGACATAGGTACCGAAGAACGCCATCGGCTGCTCGAAGTCGGGGTGGCTGAACACGAAGCGGTACGTGCCGCCGGTGCGGACATCGGCCTCGCAGGAGACGAAGGTGATGCCAAAGGACTTCGGCGTCCACCAGCGTTGGATCAGCTCCGGCTTTGTCCAAGCCTCGAACACCAGGTGCGCGGGAGCGTTGAAGGTTCGCGTGATGACCAGCTCACGCTCCGACTTTCGTTCTGCCGTCGTGGGGTTGCCCATGGGGATTGGCTCACTTTCTTTTGGGCCGTGCATGGCTCTTGGGCCGTGCATGGCTCTTGGACCGTGCATGGCCTCTGTCTGCCTGTTTCAGCTCCTCAACGATCTGGTCCAGCTCGTCGAAGCGTGCATGCCAGAGCTGGCGGTAGCTCTCGAGCCACGCCGCCACCTCCTCCAGCCGGCCCGGGCCGAGCTTGCAGGTCCGCACACGACCGACTTTTTCGGTGGTGACGAGCCCCGCTTGCTCCAAGACGCCGATGTGCTTCTTGATGCCGGTGAGGGTCATCTCGAACTTGCCGGCAAGCTCCGTGATCGAAGCGTCCTCCCGCCCGAGCCGCTCGAGGATGCCACGGCGGGTGGCGTCGGAGAGCGCGGCGAACGAGGCATCGAGGTGGGTCGACTGATACTGAACCATGTGGTTCAGTATGGGGCAAGAGCCGACGGCGCGCAAGAGGGAGGGCGAGGCTCGCAACAAACCGCGGGCGAGGGCGGGTGATCACCTGCGTCAAGAGCCTTTGCCCCCGCCGCAACTGCCGGCAACTGCCGCGCTGCGAGCGGGTGCTTTGGCCTGGTTGGCCCTTCCAGCGGCTTCCTTTGCGGACTGAGTGCCAGCTGTCCCTGGGACGGACGCTGCCATCCGCGCTTGCAGCAGACGGGCGTGGGAAGCTCCGGATTGACAGGCCACGGCGACGCCTCGATGATGGTCGGCACGTCGCGCGGCCGCTAGGCATCGTCGATGCGCCTGTCGCTGAGGCGCAAGGCCGTGAACCCGCTACACCCCGTGGGACAGACCGATGAGCCTGCGAAACCCTCTCGCGTTCGTGGCAATACTGCTTGCCGTGCGGGGTGGCTGGCGCGACGAGCGAATCTTCGAAATTCTCTAGGACGAGATCGCGAATACCCATGTGTAGGAACATCCAGATCGAGCTCGATGGCGGTGGTGCAAGGTGGGCGATGAGCGATCGCGCGGCGCCGGTCTCCTTGACGTCGCTGGCTCACACGGAGGCGACAGAGTGATGTGGCTGCTAGATTTGGCCCACCCGGCGGCCCGATTCGTGCTGACCTTGGTCTTGCTGGTGTCCGCTGGTGGTGTTGCTGCTGGCCAGGCGAGCGAAGCCAGCGGCGCTCAAGGCAAGGTCGAGAAGGTCTCGCGACCGATGGTTTGGGAACCGGGTCCTGAAGGGAACCAAGTGCCCTTGTGGCCCGAGGACCTGGCGATCGAGCAGCCCGAGTCCGACAGGCCGGAAGAGGTGGGCACGGTCCTCAAGCAGATCGCCGGTCGCCCTTGGTCCTTTGTCACATACGTCTCGCGCCCGACCATGACGATCTACCCGCCCAAGGGGCAGAACACCGGCGCCGCGATCTTGGTGTTGCCGGGCGGCGGCTACGCGGCGGTCGCCATCGATCTCGAGGGCACGGAGATCTGCGACTGGATCACGACGCAGGGCCTTACCTGCATCCTGTTGAAGTACAGGGTTCCGCAGGCCTGGCGCCACGATCACGTCGAGGCGGCGCCGAAGGAGCAACTACCTCTCCAAGACGCCCAGCGGGCGCTCTGCTTGCTACGGTCCCGTGCCGCTTTGTACGGCATCGATCCCCACAAGATCGGCGTGATCGGCTTTTCTGCCGGTGCACACCTTGCCGCGGCGGTCAGCAACGCGGAGGAGCTGGAATACAAGCCGGTGGACGAAGCCGACCGGGAGCCTTCACGCCCGGATTTTGCAATCCTGCTCTATCCCGGGCATCTGTGGGACGAGACCAGCCCCAAGACGAGCCTTCAGCTGTCTCCGTGGGTCGAGATCAGCGCGGCTGCGCCACCGACCTTGCTGATCCACAGCATGAACGACTCCGTCGACAATGTCCGGCATTCGATGGCCTACGGTCTAGCCCTGAACGACGTCGGCGTCCCGGTCGAGATGCACCTCTATGCCGAGGGCGGTCACGCATTTGGGTTGCGTCAGACGTCAGATCCCATCACTGCGGAATGGCCGGGACTCGTCGAGACGTGGTTGCAGAGCCTCGAGGTGCTCTGAGAGACGAATTTGCGGGCTAGAGCCGCATCCCTTCTCGGACAGCTTCCTGGGGTCGGTGGGCGAATGGGCCGTCCAACAAGGCGCCGAAGCGCCGCACCGGCTCCTGGGTTCTTGGAACCCTTCGACGTAGGCCGCGAAGAACGGGAGCTGTCGTCCTACCGCTGCCCACCTGCGCTTCTCGCCGGTGTCTCGGCTCCGGCAGACCGAATCGGTGGAGCCGGTGGGATGCATCTGGAGATTGACAGGAGAAGAGAGCGTGCATAAGCTTGAACGTTAATGTTTTTGGATTGAGAACGGGACAAGGCCGTGAAGCAGTGGCCGCCGTTTCAGCGACGAGCTGGTGGTGACGTTCAAGCTGAGGTGAGGCAGTCATGGACCTGGCAGCGATGAAGCGGTGTAGAAGGTTTTACGTGGTGGGTCTCTACGTCTTGACCGCGCTGCTCGGAGTCAGCATGGCTCTTGGGCCGCTGACCAGCGACCAGACGGGCAGGATCCTCAGGTTCGTCTTGGGGCTCACGTTGGCCCAGGTGGTCGTGGCGGACGCGCGGGCGATCGGGAAGCCGGTGCCGCACTTCGCTTCCTGGCAGCTCTTCCTGTTCGCGCCTTTCGCCGCCGCGGGGTGTGTCGTAGCACTGCGGAAGGGGCCCGGTGTCTTGTATGTGGCAGGCCACGGTCTGCTCCTCGGGACGGTCTATGTCGTGGCAGCTCTCCTCGTGAGCTGGTTCGTGGCCTGAGCCGGCGCCGGTGCGGGACGCCGAGCGCGGCCGCTCCCAGCGCTTGCGAACCAGCTAGCTCTCCCCCTACCCGCGTGCCCCGAAGCGACGCGCTACGGTCCAGGCACGCGACTCCGGCTTTTCTGGTCCCTAGCCCCAAGCTGCAGGTGGGAAGGGCGGCGGATGTCGGCAAGTGCTGTAGACTTGCCGGCAGGTTCCCTCTCGGCCAGCTGATTTCGAGGTCCTCCGGCGCTCCGCAGGCCCGTGTGCCGGGTTTGTACAGGAGATTTCGGAGGCTCCACGGCACGGATCAGGAGACCGGTGGGGCAGTCTGAGGTGGGGAAGCAGAGGCTTGAGGCCGCTCGAGGACTCGCGCGGAGGCCGGGACCTTCCGGCGAAGCCTCTGCCGCCCTACCGGATCCATTCATTCGTCGGCGCGATAGGAGGCTACGGAATGCGAGACCGGCTCAGCGAGCTCCTGACCTGGACGACCTTTTCTCTAGGAGTGTTTGTTCTCGGGGGAGCCACCCTCGAAGGGATGGTGTACCTCCCGAACTGGTTTCACGACATACCCAGCTCGCTGGTGACCGCGCGGGAGTTCTTGGCGGTTCGCAACCCGGGGAACTTCTTCCAGCTCTTCGTCCCGGCTCTCGTGGTCCTCGCCCTCGCGACGATCGCCATCGGCTGGCACCGTCGGAAGGTCCGTTGGGCCGTGGTCGTCGGTCTGCTCCTGCTGGTGGCGGCCGAGATCATGACCTTCAAGCTCGTCTATCCCAACATCCGCATCGTGTTGTCGGAAGATGTCATGACGCGATCCATCGCCGAGATCCAGCAGGCCTCCCAGGCGTTCTTTCTATGGGGCTTCTGGGTACGGGTGCCACTCATGGTTGTCGCTCTCGGCTGCTTCCTGTACTCGGCACGGAGCATGACGGCCCTCCGAGCGACGTCGACAGGGTCGAGGTGACGAGCCCGACCCGGGCTCCGGGCCATGCGGGGTGACTGTAGGACCCACTCTGGTTGCGGTGCCTGCGCGCAAACCTGGTGTCGAGCAGCCTGGGAACCCCGCTGGAGCTCCGGCTCGAGGGTAGTTCCGAGGTTGGGCGCTGATGGCGTCGGCATGAAGCATCCCTCGAGATCTCCATGAGGCCGCTCAGGCTCAAATCCTTGATCGTCGGAGGCGCCGCTGCGGTCGTCCTGGGCGTTGCGGTCGCGGCCTACGCCACGTTCGCCGATTGGACGCTGAACCCTGGTGGGATCTTCCATGACGACGGAGGCACCCGCTGGGATGTCGTCCTCGAGACCGCCCTCAGTTGGTTTGTTCCGGTAGCCTTGACCGTCTTCGTCGTGGTGACGACCCTGCATTCTTGGCTGGTGACACCGGATGAGCGTCGGTAGCCAGAAGATCCGGGGTTTGCTGAAACCGAGTCCAGAGCTCCGGGCGCTGATCCCGCTTCGCTGACGTGAGCCTATGGTGGTGGCCCTCGGTCCTTGCGCTGGCGCGGGCCGCGGCACTGTACTTGCGTGTCGCCGAGTCGGTAGTCTCTGAGTTTCGAAGGAGGCCCGATGACTCTCAAGCGCATGGACAACGTCGGGATCGTGGTCGAGGACCTCGACGCCGCCATCGACTTCTTCACCGAGCTGGGCCTCGAGCTCGAGGGGCGAGCGCCGATCGAAGGGGAGTGGGCGGAGGGTGTCACGGGGCTACGGGGCATGCGGGTCGAAATCGCCATGCTGCGCACACCCGACGGCCACAGCCGCCTCGAGCTGTCCCGGTTCCTCGCGCCGCCGGTAGTCGCCGATCACCGCAACGCTCCGGTAAACGCCCTCGGGTACCTCCGCGTCATGTTCGCCGTCGAGGACCTCGACGATACCCTCGCCCGGCTCGAGACGCTCGGTGCGACGGTGGTCGACTCCGTGGTCCAGTACCAGGACAGCTATCGGCTCTGCTACATCCGCGGGCCCGAGGGAATCCTCATCGGACTGGCCGAGGAGCTAAAGTAGCTCCTGCGAAGGGTGACATCCTGCGTCACATCGGGTCCGAAGGCCCCTGGCCGTTTCGCGCGAGGGGCCAGCACTTCCGCGGAGTCGCCGGAGGAGCGGAGCAGAAGGCTGGCATGTAGCTGCTCGATCAAATCGCCGCCGTCGTGCGAAGACGTGGGCTGGAAACGCAGGTCTGGAAGGAGTCACGAATGGACCCTCTACAAGACGGTGCGAGCTGCGTGGTCGTCGGTGGTACTCACAAAGGGAAGTCCGGGATCGTTCGGGACATCCATGTGAGCAAAACGGGCCACACGACCATCACCGTGGTCCAAGCCAGCGGCGAGCGGTTCAAGACGCTGGGAAAGAACGTGCGGGTGGAGGTGCCCGAGAGCTAGCGGTAAGGCAACCTCCAGAATCACCGGGAAAGCAGCATGAGCAAGGTCTTCGTCAACATCGGTCTCAGCCTCGACGGCTACATGGCGCCGGAAGGGATGAGCCTCGAGCATTGGGGGACGCCCGAGTACAAGGACTGGGGTGCCAAGTGGGGCGCGCTGATGAGCTGGATCCTCAAGCAGCGGTACTTCCGCGAGCACCTTCATTTCGGTTCGGGCGGAGAGACCGGTCCGGTCAACGACATGCTCCGCCAGACCATGGAGCGTTGTGGCGCCAGCATCATGGGGAAGCGGATGTTCGAGCAGGGCGAGGTCTCCTGGCCCGAGGAGGCGCCGTTTCGCACCCCGGTGTACGTGCTCACCCACGAGACTCGCAAACCGTGGGTTCGGCCGGGTGGCACGACCTTCTTCTTCGTCAACGACGGCCCGGAGAGCGCCCTCGAGCAGGCCCGGGAGGCTGCGGGCGATCGCGACGTCCGCATCTCGGGTGGAGCGGACGTGATCCAGCAGTACCTGAACCTGGGGGTGATCGAAGAGCTCGAAATCGCGCTGGCTCCGATCCTCTTTGGTGGTGGACGTCGTCTGTTCGAGAACCTGGACCAGGCCGTGCCACAGTTTCGCATCGACCACGGGCTCCATACTCCGGACGCCACTCACCTGCGCTACCTTCGCGCATAAGATCGCCCCAGCACCGCGCCACCGCCGCCCGTAACGGAACCGAACCGCGTCGGGCCTGTCATCGGATCGCTCA
>JAGQSE010000782.1 GCA_020439725.1 Acidobacteriota bacterium | reverse complement strand
TGTTTCTTTCCCAGGCTCTCCGAGAGGCGAGCGGTGTTCCCAAGGATCTGGATCGGAGCGTGGCGTTGATGCGCAAGTCGGCGGAGATCGGAAACCTGTGGGCGGCGATGAGCCTGGGGGACATGTACGCCGGCGGTTGGTATGGCGTGGAGAAGGATCTGGAGGAGGCGACGCGTTGGAAGACGGTGGCAGCGAAGGCGGGCGACCCCGAAGCCCAGGGCTGGCTGAGTCATCGCGGGCTGAGCTGGTAGCCCCCAGGTAAGGGACCCGAATGCTCCACAGATGCTCCAAGACCCCAAGTGGGGGACCCAAACGTTCCACAAACGTTCCAAGTGAGGGACCCAAGTACTGCCAGAGTCTCGAATCCAAGGGCGCAGCTTGCGATGAACCTCGATCGGGACCGTGTCCTCTGCTCTCAGGATGGCAGTCAAGGCGAAGGTCGGTCGGTTCGGAGCCGGACTTCAGGCTTGCTTGGGCCCCTGAAGTTGGGCCCGAAGCAGGTGTACAGCTCGTCAGACTACACCTCTCCTCAGGCCGCCGTGATGGGCGCTACGCCGGAACGAGCGATTCAGCTGAGACCTGCCAGCGCCTCGATCAGCCGGCCCTTGGAGCTTCCGCATGGGGCACGAAGGGGAGGGCTGGAGGGAAGGTACCCCGGGGAAACTCGACAGCCCGATCGCCATTGCGGAGCCTGGCTGAAGCCAAGGCATAGGCCGCCATGACACTGCGGTACGCCCTTCGGAACCGTTCCCGTATCGCTTTCGAGGATGCGTGGATCAGTGGCGCAGGACTCTTCTTGCTCGACTTCGGACGCTCCCGTGGATTCTGACGGATCACCCGCCTGGGGCCGAGGGGGCGGGTGCCCGCGCTGAGGTGCCGCTCTCGGGTGGAGTGCTCGATGTCCACGACGAGGTCCTGAATCCGCTGCCGGATGTCCTCCGCGGAGAGGTGAGCCCAACAGGGCAGAGCGTGGCGTCGTAGCGGCAGCGTCTCCTCGAAGTCGGCCTCGCAGCGTTTTCTGTGAGGTTCGCGGAGGCGAGCCAGGTGCAGGGCGGTGCGATCGACCCAGGTGCCTCGAGGATCTTCCGGGCCGAGCAACATTGCTGCGGGGTGGAGACCGGGCCACTCAAAGGGAGAGGCGACCAGGTTCTCTTTGCAGCCGTGCTCCAAGAAGTAGCGGAGAACGGAGACCTGCGAAGCCTCGTCTTCGGCGACGACGATGGCAGAGTATTGGCCATGCCAGAACTTGCCCTTCCAGCCACGCAGCCGACCCGCTTCTCTGGCAAGGTTGCCCGCGAAGTACTCCATGCACGTTGCCATTTGCAGCGCGTCCTCCACCCAGAGCAAGAGATGGAGGTGGTTGCCCAGGATCACGATGGCAACGAAGCGGGCGTTCGAGCGCTCGATGGCCTTGGCCAGGACTCCCAGGGCCAACTGGTTGAGCCTTCGGGTCGGAGTGAGTAGGAGACGGGCCTGGAGACAGCGATGGCTGATCGCCACCAGGGCACCGCCGGGCGGGATGTACCGTTTTCGATTTCTCATGCCCGGGAGAAGACGACAACGGGGCAGACGATCTTGCAATCCGGCAGAGATCGGGCTCGAGTTGGGATTCCTCCTAGGTTCTCGGACGAGCCGGTAGCCTCGATTGTCCGGCCTTTGCGGTGTTCCTCAATATTTGGGTCCCCCGTTTCATCCCGTCGCGGTGTCCTTCGACATTTGGGTCCCCCGTTTCATCCCGCTTTCTAGGCTTTCCGTCCAGGAGTCGGGGGAGGCGGGGGCCCTCAACGCTGGTGTGCTAGCGTCGCGGGCTCATGAACGAGTCCGTGTCTCTGGGCACCGTCCTGTGGAAGCTAGCGGCGACGATCGTCTTCATCGGCGTCAACGGCTTCTTCGTTGCGGCCGAGTTCGCCTTGGTCAAGGCGAGGAAGACACGGATCGAGGCGCTCGCCGAACGCGGCGGTGGATCTGCTCAGGCCGTCCGCCAGATCCTCGGCCATCTCAACCTCTATCTCTCTGCCTGCCAGCTGGGCATCACCATTGCCAGCCTGATCCTGGGCTGGCTGGCCGAACCGGCGGTGGCTTCCCTGCTCCGACTGGTGGTCGAAGCGTTGGGCTTCGACGTCCATGCGAGCGCCATCTTTCACGTCGTGTCTCTCGGCATCGCATTGACGGTGATCACCGTGTTGCACGTGATCTTGGGCGAACAAGTGCCCAAGATCTGGGCCATCGGCCGGCCAGAACCCACGGCCCTCTTGGTCGGCCGTCCCCTGCGGTGGTTCACGCTGGTCCTGAGACCGCTGATCGCCTTCGTCAACTCGGCGTCCAACTTGGTTCTGCGGCTTCTCGGTATCGAGGACGGCGGTGACCACGAGGCAGTGCTCGACGTCGACGAGCTCCGAGCCATCCTTCGTGCGGCCTCTCGCGCGGGGAGGATCAGCGCACGCCAGCAGGCCTTTGGGGACAACGTACTCGGCCTGGTCCATCTCGAGGTGCGGCACATCATGCTGCCACGGGTCGACGTGGTTTACGTTTCGACCCAATGGACGGCGGAGCAGAATCTTAGGATCATCCGCGAGAACCGTCACTCACGCTTCCCGGTGGCCGACCCCGACCTCGATCGCGTTGCAGGGATCGTGCACGCCAAAGACCTCCTCGTCGCGCTACTTGCCGGTGACGAGCAGCCCGACCTGGTTCAGCTTGCACGCCCCATCCCTTCGGTACCCGACACGCTGTTGGTGTCGGCGCTGATCCGCAGCCTACAAAGCGCGCGCACCCACTGCGCGATGGTGGTGGACGAGCACGGTACTACCGTGGGGATGGTCTTTCTCGAAGACGCCCTCGAGGAGATCGTCGGCCCGCTGCACGACGAGTTTGACGACGAGGCGCCGACCATCGAGCGGATCAGCGCGTCGGTCATCGAGATGTCGGGAAGCACCTCGCTGCCCGAGGCGGCCAAGTATCTCGATCTCGATCTGGG
>JAGQSE010000781.1 GCA_020439725.1 Acidobacteriota bacterium | reverse complement strand
GAGGCCCACGGCGGCACCCTCACCCTCGAGAACCGCCGCACCGGTCGCGGCTGTATCGCCCTGCTGCGGCTGCCGCTCTAGCCTCGGCGGTCCCTCGGACCGGCGGCAACCGAAGCTCGCCTCCTGTCCCGCTCTCGAGGTGCGGGCGCACGTCCAGTTCAGACGTTTCTTCGTTTTCTTGTTTGCAAAGGAGGGACTATGCCTGACGTGCGGAGGTATGTGTCTTGGAAGCCCGTCGCCCTGATCTCGGCGTTGTCGTGCGCCCTGCTGTCGGCGCCGCTGCCGGCTCGAGCGACCGGCACAGGGTCCGTCGCCCAACCTGCCGGGTTGATGGTCTTCTTGGACGACTTCAACTCGAACGCCACCTATGCCACCTACAAGCCGCTCAACGGTTCCACCGTCACCATCGCCAACGGCAAGCTCAACGTCAGCATCCCCGACACCGCCACCAACGCGGGTCTGAGCATCCGCTTCCCCCTGGGCAGCGGAATCCGCTGCAGCTCCTTGGGCGGCCTCGAGATCCAGGAAGCGCCCAAGGGCAGCTACATGCGGTGGACCTGGTGGGGCTACGACGACCAGACCGGCAAGGAGGTGTTCCTCCTCGAGACCGAGATCACCAAGACCGGCTCCTTCACCGTCCGCCACCGCAAGGCCGACGGCACGACGGTTTCGCACCACGTACCGGGCAAGAACTGGGACGACGTCAAGAAGAAGTGGTGGGACACCCGTCGTAGCGGCAAGCAGGTGATGCTCGAGATCGAGTTCAAGGACGGCACCAAGTACCGTTCCGGATGGATCGACCCACCGGCCAGCACCCTCGCGGGGGTCGACATCTCGTCGACGGTACCGGAGTTCTCCATCGACGATGCCGGCGGAGCGGAAGTCCATATGGCCGAGGGCGAGGTCGACCCGGTACCCGTGCCGACGGAGCAGACGCGTCTTCCGGGCGACACCCTGCCGGCCTTTACCAACCCTGCCCTGACCGCGCTCTTCCCCCACGTCACCGAGCTGCTCTGGGACAGCGATCACGTGGTCCACGCCCGGGTCGAGCGCGTAGGCACCGCGATCCGCCAGCCGGGAGAGAGCGGATGGCGGCTGCCGGTGACCTACACCGTCCTCGAGTCGCTACGCGGACGGCTGGCTGCCGCCGAGATCACGGTCCTTCACCAGGTCCGTCGCCCCGAGCCGCGACCGGTGTTCCGGCCGGGCAGCGAGCTGCTTTTGATCCTCGAGCGCGAACCCTTCGGCGATCCCGCCGGAGTGCTGAGCGACGCGGGCGCCGCGGCGGGGGTCATGCGCTTCACAACGGCCAACCGGCGTGCTCTCGAGGCACGTCTCGGAATTCTCTACTTTGGATTGGAGGTCGACGATGCGATCGCTGAGTAAGGTTCTCGCGCGGACGGCGCTGGTCGCCACGGTTCTGGTCGGTTCGAGCGTTTCCGTCCATGCGGACATCGTCATCAACGGCAGCGACGAGTTCATCGCCAGCGTCGAAGCGGCGCTCGAGAAGATGCGCATGGCCGGCGGTCCCTCGAAGGCGAACCTCGAGCAGCTGGAGATGTCCTCTCGCGACCACGTGATCAGCGAGAACTGCGGACTCGGTTCCTCGACGCCGTCGAATACCGGCGACTCGAAGAGCAAGGACGCGGGCGGTACGGGCAAGGGCTCCGGCACCAGCGTCAAGTGGGATCCGGACCATGCCCACACCTACAAGGACGGGGTCGATCGCAACCCCTGCGCCGCGCTGGCCCACGAGCTTTCGCATGCCGCCGACGCCGATTCCGGAACTCGGGACCCGCGGCCGGACCCGGCCAGCGGTGTCAAGAACACGGAGATCCGGGCCACCGGCGAAGAGAACCAGTTCCGCAAGGCGCAAAAGCCGCCGCTGCCGCCGCGCACCAAGTACGGTTGCAAGGACCTGCCCGAGTCGGCGGTCTGCCCGCCGCACCTCGATGAGCCCCACGATCAGGAGCGTCTGATCTCGTCGTTGTTCTCGACCCTCGATCTCTACTCGCTGACGCCGAGCCCGGCGGTGGCCGCACCGGCTCCCGTCCCGCTGGCCACGGTCGTTCTCACCGGCGCGGCTTCGAGCTCGACGTACCAGGCCGGGGACCCCGTCGTCATCAACCTGGCCCTGACCAATCGGAGCGGCCAGGCGGTCACCGTGAGCCCGATCGTCGAGGGCAACGTCCGGGTCCTCTCGCTCACCCGCGACGGCGTCGACGTGCCCTACGTCAGCGCCGAGATCGACCTCGAGGATGGCCATGACCACTACCTCACGGGCACGATGGTGAGCCTCGCTGCGGGCGCCCGGATCGACCTCAACGCGTGGCACAGCCAGTATGACGAGACGCTCGGCGGCGAAGCCCTCGGCAGCCCGACCTTCTCGAACAGCGGGATCTACATGATCCAGCTGCACTCGCTGACGGATCCGGGCAACTACGAGCTGATGGTGACCTACCAGTATGCCGGCCCGACCACCGGCATTCCGGTCGACACCTTCACTCGCCGGACCAACAACGCGAGCATCAAGTTCACGGTGCAGTAGGTCCTACGGTTCCAGCTGCGTCCGGGCGAGCGCCTGAGCAGGGCTCGCCCGGACGGGGCCGGGGCTCGGTCTCGCCAACTCGCTCTTCGTCCCACGGCCTCGTCCCACCCCCGCGCCCGGTCCTACGGGCGTGTCCGCCCATCGCCCAATTTCACAGCGATTCCCGCCGCTCCGCCGCCGCGGCGCAGGGACCCTCGCGCTCGGACGCCGCGCCCGGCAGAGTGGATCGTCAAAGTCCAAGTGACTCGAGAACTATGCAAGTCGTGACAAGAATGACGATCACTACGACGGTAGACGGGCAGAATCGTGGTCGAGTGACTGACGATTCGTGTCGAATGTGCACACTTTGGTTGACAGTCGCTCTTTCCTCTCGTAGCCTCCGCCGCATCACGAGGAGGAGTACCCGATGACCGACACCGTCTTGCTCGAGACCTCCGCATCCCTGCTCGGTGCCACCGGCGAGGCCGCGAGCCCGGCGGATACCGCCTGGGTGTTGATCTCGGCCGCGCTCGTCCTGCTCATGACCCCCGCCCTGGCGTTCTTCTATGGCGGCCTGGTGCGCTCGAAAAACGCGCTCAACACGATGATGATGAGCTTCGTGTGCCTCGGGGTTGCCGGCCTCCTGTGGCCGCTGGTGGGGTACACCTTGGCGCTGGCCCCCGGTGGCACCTGGATCGGAGGCTTGCAGCATCTCTTCCTGAACGGCGTCGGTCTCGAGGCCCAGGGCTCGATCCCGCACCTCCTCTTCATGGCTTTCCAGGGCACCTTCGCCATCATCACGGTGGC
>JAGQSE010000780.1 GCA_020439725.1 Acidobacteriota bacterium | reverse complement strand
GATTGGAACAGCCAGGACAACTGCGAAGAGCTCGATCGACTCGTCAAAGCTTTCAGGCAACCATCGGGAAAGGCGATTGGATCCCCACCCGAAGCTGCGACCGACTCCGATGGATCCTGACCTCCTGCGTCTCCCCGCTCGTGGGACGGGCGGGGAGACGAGGTTGGTGCAGGGACCGAACGGTCCGAGCCCAGGCCTTTAGCGATCTACAGCGATGCGACGCAACCGGCGTACCGCGAAGACCCCGAGCAGCAGCGCCAGGAGCGCGAGCCCGAACGCGTCCAGGGTCGGGATCTCGAGGACGCTCACCGGGAAGATAACCTCCGTCGGGTCGTCGTCATCGCCCGGGTCGCCGTTGCCGTTGGGATCCGGGTCGTCGCCGTCCTGCGAGACGTCGGTGACCACCTGACCCCCGGGGCTCATCCCGCTTCCGACGCTCGAGCACAGGTAGGGTCCGCCAAAGGCTCCCGGCACCACCCGCACCGCCACCTCGATGCGCCCCGACTCGCCCACTCCCAGGCCGTTGCCGGCGGCCAGGAGATCGATCTCGAGGTCGCCGTCGAAGGCCGGGTTCACCGCGAAGTCGGCGCTGCCCAACGTCACCACCTCGACCGAGGTCGCGGCGGCGAAGGCGTCGGCGAAATGAGCGGTGACCTGGAGGTCCGACAGCGGCACGTTGCCCAAGTTCGAGAGCACGATCTCGAAGCTCGCAATGTAGCTCAGCGGCTCGTCGGGAGTGACCTCGAGCAAGCGCTTGGCGACCCCCAGGCTGGGAAGCTCGACACCCACCGGCGCCAGGTGGTCCTCGACCTCACCGTCGGTGGCGGCACCGGTGACCCCGAGCCCGGTCTGGCTGCTGATGCGGAAACGCGCGCAGGCCGTACCCTGGGGCGCCCCGACGGGAACCACGAAGCTCAGCGTCTGGGTATCCGACGCCCCCAGCGCCACGTCGGCGAGCACCTGCTCCCCGGCGTCGTCCCAATCGCCGTCCTGGTTGAAGTCGATCCAGCCGCTGACCAGGCCGCCGGTGGTGCCGGTGGTCACGGTCACCGCTCCCGACGTGCCGGGGACCAGCACCGTCGGGAAGCTCACCCCGTCCTCGTCGTCGGGGGTGCCGTTCTGGTCGTCACCGTTGTGCGACGCGCTGGGCTGGCCGTCGGGCTCGGTGTCGACCACCGCCCCGAGGGTCGGGTTGGCCACCGGCAGCACCGCGTGCCGCGCGCCGTTCGAGGCCATCAGCGTCGGGTACGTCGGGTCCGGCGCATCCCCGAAGTCGAGGCCCTTGACCGTGAAGGCATAGTCCTCGACCTCGCCGTCGTCGGCACCACCCCGCGCCGTCACCACCCCACCGCTGCTCAACCGGAACCGGGCGTAGCTCAGCGCCGACGCCGCGTCGCAGGGCACCGTGTAGGACACGGTATTGGTCCCGACCACCAGTGCCAGCTGCTCGGCGATGCGGTCCCGCGGATCGTCGAAGGTCCCATCGCCGTCGAAGTCGACCCAGGCATCGAGGAAGGCCGTCCGCAGGCCGGCGCCGTTGGTCAGCGCCACGTCGACGGAGGTCGTCTCGCAGGCGGTGGCCATGGCCGTGCCACCGGCGAACACCACGCCGTCCTCGTCGGCACCGTCACCGTCGGCACCCACCGAAGGCTGACCGTCGACGTCGGCATCGACGGTCGCTCCGAGACTGAAGCCGGTGACCAGGCCATGGCTCGCGCCGCCGGCGGCCACCGTCGTACCGTAGCTGTCCGGCGCGTCGCCGAGGTCCGCCTCGCGCATCGCCAGCGCGTAGTCCTCGACCTCACCGTCCGGTGAGGTGCCGCCGGGCCCGGCGACGCCCGCGGAGCTCAAGCGGAAGCGCGCATAGGTCCCCCCGGCGACCGCGGTGCAGGGCACGGCGAAGCTCAGCGAGTTGCCGCCCGCGACCAGGGCCTGGGCGGTGAAGATCCGGTCCTCGACCTCACCGAAGCCGCCGTCGCGACCAAAGTCGATCCACGCGTCGAGGAAGCCTGCCGCCGAGGCGGTGATGGTCACCTGCGAGGTCTGGCAGGCGATGACCAGGGTGTCGAAGACCACCCCGTCCTCGTCGTCACCACCGGTGCAGCTCCCGACGGTGGCGTCGCCGGCACCCAGGTCGTCGCCGCTGGCGTCGAGGGGCGCCACGGCGTCGTCCTCGGTGTCGACACAGCTGCCGAGGAAGAGCGGCACCCCGGCATCGACACCGTGGGACGGACCGCCGGCGGCCTCGGTGGTGCCATAGCTGTCCGGCGCGTCGCCGAAGTCCGAGCCCTGGGTCACCAGGGCATAGTCCTCGACCTCGCCGTCGGCAGCCGGGCCGCCGCTGCCCAGGCCGCCAGCACTGCTCAACCGGAAGCGCGCGTAGGTGGTGCCCTCGGTCAGGCTGCACGGAACGCTGAAGCCGAGGTCGTTGCTCCCCGCCACCACCGGCGTGCTGGCGAAGATCTGCTCGCCGGCGAAGCTGCCGTCGCCGTCGAAGTCGATCCAGGCGTCGAGAAGCCCCGCGGCGCCGGCGGTGACCGTCACCGAGGCGCTCTTACACGCCACCAGCCGGGTGGTGAACACCACACCGTCCTCGTCGTCGCCACCGGTACAGCTGCCGGCGGTCTGGCTCGAGGCGTTGACGTCGTCCCCGCTGGCGTCGAGGGGCGCCAGGGCATCACCCTCGCTGTCGACACACGAGCCGAGATAGAGGCTCGTCGCGGGATCGATCTCGTGGTACGGACCCGCGGCTCCCAGGGTCGTGCCATAGCTGTCCGGCGCGTCGCCGAAGTCGAGGCGGTGGATCTCGACCGTGTGGTCCTCGACCTCGCCGTCGAGAGCCGGTCCGAAGTACTCGGACATGACATCGGTGCCATAGCGGAACCGCGCATAGGTAGAGCCCGAAACCGCGGTGCACGGGACGGCGAAGCTCAGCGCGTTGACCCCGGCAACGACCGGCAAGGTCTGGAAGACGTGATCCCCGGTGGTGGCGAAGCTGCCATCGCCGCCGAAGTCGATCCACCCCTCCAGATACCCGTCGGCGCTGGCGGTGACCGAGACGCTCGCCGTCTCGCAAGCCACGAGCAGCGAGGTGAAGACCACCCCGTCCTCGTCGTCA
>JAGQSE010000779.1 GCA_020439725.1 Acidobacteriota bacterium | reverse complement strand
CGCCGGTGCGCTCGGTGACTTGCGGTGCCGGCGGCGACGCGAGTGGTGACGCGGGCTAGCTCGAGGCCCCCGGGAACGATGCCATGAGCCACTACGAAGAACGGCTGGAGGCCGATCTCGAGAGCCTCAAGCGGCGCGTGCGCGAGGTCGGGCGGAAGGTCCTCGAGGCCCACCGGCGCTCGGTCCACGCGTTGCTCCAGGGCGACCGGGCGCTGGCCTACGAGACGATCCTCGCCGACCACGCCATCAACCGCGAGGTGTTGGCCATCGACGCCGCCTGCCACGCCTTCGTCGCGCGCCACCTGCCGAGCGCCGGTCATCTGCGCTTCGTCTCCGCGGTGCTCCGGCTCAACGTCGCCCTCGAGCGGATCGGTGACTACGCGGTGACCGTGTGCCGGGAGGCGGTCCAGCTGACCGCGCCGCCACCGACGAGCTTCGCCGCCGACATCGGCCTCCTGGCGGAGCAAAGCCGCGCGCTCCTCGAGCAGGCTCTCGAGGCCTGGAACCAGGGCAACGCCGAGCTGGCGCGGGGCACGACGGGGATGGCGGCGCAGGCGGCGAGCCTGTCGGACAAGGTGTTCGCCGATCTGCTCCACGAGGGCGAGGTGGGCAGCCGGCCGCTCCAGGACCTCTTCGCGCTGCTGCTGATCTTCAACCGTCTCGATCGCGTCGTCGGCCAGGCCAAGAACCTGTGCGAGGAAACGCTCTTCGCCATCGCCGGCGAGACCAAGGCTCCCAAGGTCTACCGCGTGCTGTTCGTCGACGAGGGCGACGATTGCACCACCCAGCTTGCGGTTGGCTACGCGCGCAAGGCCTTCGCCGACAGCGGTCACTTCGCCAGCGCCGGCTGGAAGCCTGCCGGCGCCATCGACCCGCGCTGCCGCGGCTTCATGGAGGCTCGGGGGCTGTCGACCACCGAGCTCGGACCGCGCTCCCTGGCGGCGGTGGGGGAGGAGCTCCCTTCGTACCACGTCGTCGTCAGCCTGGCTGGCGACCTACGGCCCCACGTCGAGGCGGTGCCCTTCCACACCGTGGTCCTCGAGTGGGACCTCGGTCCCGAGCTCGAAGGCGCCGGCCCCGAGCTCGCCGAGGAAGTCCTCGCGACCCGCCTCCAAGACCTCGGGGTGCGGATCCGCCAGCTCATGGAGACCCTGCGCGGCGAGGAGGCTCTCTGACGATGGGCTCGGCGCCGGACGTCGCCGGAGCCGCGCCGCGGGCGCGCCGCCACGGCTCGAGCCTCGACCGCCGCGACCTCGCCTGGTATGTCGACAAGGTGGTCCAGGTGCTCGTCTTCCTCGGTGGCGTCTCGGCCATCGTCTTCATCCTCGGCATCTTCTTCTTCGTCTTTCGCGAAGGCCTCGGCTTTCTGACCACCACCTTCGATTTTCGCGAGTTCTTTGGCTCGATCCGCTGGCAGCCGACCTCGTCGAGCCGGCCCACCTACGGTGCCCTGGCGCTCATCGCCGGCACCGCCAGCGTCACCGGTCTCGCCATGGTGGTCGCCGTTCCCTTCTCCCTTGGCGCCGCGATCTTCATCGCCGAGTTCGCCACCGGCCGCACCCGCGAGGTGCTCAAGGTGCTGGTCGAGCTGTTGGCGGCGATCCCATCGGTGGTTTGGGGGTTCATCGGGCTGTCGATCATGAACCGGCTGATCATCGAGCTCTTCGACGTCCCCGTCGGGCTCAACGTCTTGAACGCCGGTCTGATCCTCGGACTGATGGCGGCGCCGATCATGACGACGCTGGCCGAGGACGCCTTGAAGGCGGTGCCCGACGGCTTCCGCGAGGCCGCCGAGGCCATGGGTGCCACGCGCTGGCAGGTGATCTTCCGCGTCGTGCTGCCGGCGGCGAAGAACGGCCTGGTGGCGGCGGTGCTCCTCGGTGTCGGCCGCGGCTTTGGCGAGACCATGGCGGTGCTCATGGCGAGCGGCCACTCGATCAACCTACCGACCAGCGTCTTCGACTCGGTACGTGCCTTGACCGCCACCATCGCCGCCGAGCTGGGCGAGACCGCCGTCGGCTCGACGCACTACCGCGCGCTCTTCACCCTCGGCATCTTCCTCTTCCTCGTCACCTTCGCCATCAACCTCACCGCGGACCTGGTGGTGCGCGGGCCGCGGAGGCGCTGAGCGATGTTCGCGGCGACCGAGCTCAACCACAAGAACCGCCGGATCGAGCGCACCTTCCGCGCGCTCTTCCTGGTGATGACGCTGATCCTGATCCTGCCGGTGCTGGTGATCCTCGGCGTCCTGGTGTGGAAGGGTGGCCCGGCGATCTCGATCGACTTCCTCTTTACCGAGCCGACCAAGGGAATGACCGCCGGTGGCATCCTGCCGGCGCTGGTGGGGACGATCTGGC
>JAGQSE010000778.1 GCA_020439725.1 Acidobacteriota bacterium | reverse complement strand
CCGCGCACCTTGACCTGGTGATCGAGGCGGCCGAGGAAGTCGATCTCGCCACCGGGGCGAGTCCGGGCCAGGTCGCCGGTGCGATAAAGCCGCGCGCCGGCCTCACCGGAAACCCCGTCGGGGACGAAGCGCTCGGCGGTGAGGGCCGGGCCGCGCCAGTAGCCGCGGGCCAGCTGGACGCCACCGATGTGGAGCTCGCCGGCGACCCCGATGGGCACCGGCGCACCACGCCGGTCGAGGACCAGGATCCGGGTCTCGTCCACCGGCCGGCCGATGGCGACGCCGCGCCCGCCGATGCCGGCGGGGCAGGGCTGGTGGGTGACGTCCACCGCCGCTTCGGTGGGGCCGTAGAGGTTGTGGAGCTCGGCGCCGAAGCGCTGGTGGAAGCGCTCGACCAGATCGGCCTCGAGGGCCTCGCCGCTGGCCATGACCCGCAGCACGCTGGCCGTGGCGGTTTCGACCCCCTCGGCCTCGAGGAAGACGCGGAGCATCGAGGGAACGAAGTGCAGCGTGGTGACGCCCTCGCTCTCGAGGGTCCTCGCCAGGTAGCCCGGATCGCGATGACCGCCGGGCGCCGCCATGACCAGGCGAGCTCCGGTGAGGAGCGGCCAGAAGAGCTCCCACACCGAGACGTCGAAGCTCACCGGGGTCTTTTGCAGCACCCGGTCCCCGGCGGTGAGACCGAAGGCACGCTGCATCCAGCGCAGCCGGTTGACGATGGCGCGGTGGCTGTTCATGGCGCCCTTGGGGCGGCCCGTCGAGCCCGAGGTGTGGATGATGTAGGCCAGGCTCGCCGGATCGACGGTCTTGGCGGCGGCGCCCCGGGACCCGTCGTCGGTGGCGGGCAGGGCATCGAGATCGATCACCTCGGCGTCACCGGCCAGCGGGAGGAGCCGCTCGCGGGTGGAGCCGTGGACCAGCAGCCGTCGCGCGCCGGTGTCTTCGAGGATCAGCGCCAGCCGCTCGGTCGGGTAGTCGGGATCGAGGGGCACATAGGCACCGCCGGCGAGCAGGATGCCGAGGAGCCCCACGGCGAGCTCGAGGGAGCGCTCGACCCCGATCGCCACCGGCTCCTCGCGAGCGATGCCCGCGGCTTGGAGCCTCGTGGCGACGGCCAAGGCCCCCGCCGCCAGCTCGTCGTAGGTCAGCGTCCGGCCGCCGGAGCTCACCGCCACCGCCTCCGGCGTTCGTCGGGCCTGCGCCAGCACCAGCTCGTGAAGCGTCGCCGGCGGTTGGGAGTTCTCGGGTCGCGCGGTGTCGTTCCACTCGGCCACCACCTGGTGGCGCTCGGCGGCGTCGAGCATCGGCAGCTCCGAGAGCCGGGTCGAAGGATCCTCGAGCACCGCCCGCAGCAGGCGGCGATACGCGGCGATCCAGCGCCGGATGGTCGTCTCGTCGAAGAGGTCGACGTCGAGCTCCCAGAGGAAGGTGATGGCCCCGTCGTCCTCGCCCTCGCCGGCTTCGCGACCGGCGCCGGTACGCTGCTCGCGCGGCAGGATCACCGTCACGTTGAGATCGAACTTGGCCGAGCCGTTGGGTAGCGCGACGGTCATCCCGAGGTCGAGGCCGGGCAGCTCGACGGCCTCGAGGGGCGCGTCGTGGAAGCTGAACATCACCTGGAAGTATGGGTTGTGGCTGGCGTCGCGATCGGGGTTGGTGGCCTCGACGACCTTCTCCAAGGGCAGGTCCTGGTTGGCGTAGGCGTCGGCGGTGACCCGGCGGACGCGGCCCAGGAGCGCCGCGAAGCTCGGGTCGCCGGAAGCGTCGACGCGCATCACCAGGGTGTTGATGATCATGCCGATGAGCGGCTCGACCTCGCGCCGCCGGCGGTTGGCGATGCCGCTGCCGTTGGCCAGGTCGGTCTGGCCGGTGAGGCGGTGGAGCAGGGCGTGAAACCCCGCCAGCAGGGTCATGAACACCGTCGAACCATGACGCCGCGCCAGCTCCCGGACGCCGTCGGAGACGTCCGACGGCAGCTGCCAGCGGATCGTCCGGCCTCGGAACCCCTGCGCCGGCGGCCGCGGCCGATCGAGGGGGAGGCGCAGCGTCTCCGGCGGCGGGCTCAGCTGCCCACGCCAGAAGTCGAGCTGGCGGCGGGCCTCGTCGCTGTCGAGCCAGCGGTCCTGCCAGAGCGCGAAGTCGGCGAACTGGATCGGTATCGGCGGCAACGGCGAAGGCCGGTCCTCGAGGGCGGCACGGTAGAGCGGCCCGAGCTCCTGCAGGAAGCGGTTGAAGGACCAGCCGTCGTGTACCAGGTGGTGCTCGACGTGGAGAATGTGGTGCTCGTCGCGGGCCAGCCGGAAGACGATCCAGCGCACCAGCGGCAGGCGGTCCATGACGAAGTTGCGCTTGTAGATGCTCTCCATCACCGACAACCCGTGGGCCGCGCGGAGCTCCTCCGGGAGCCGCTGGAGATCGACCACCGGCAGCGGCACCGGCGCCGGCGGATGGATCACCTGCACCGGCACGCCGCCGCGGGACGGGAAGCTCGTGCGCAGGCTCTCGTGACGCCGGACGATCTCGTTCAGGGCCCGGCCGAAAGCGCGGTGGTCGAGGCGACCGTGGAGCTCGAGACGCGCCTGGGCCTGGTAGGCGAGGCTCTTGGGCTGGAGATGCTGGAGGAACCAGATGCGCTTTTGCGCGAAACAGGGCGGTATGTCGTCGGGCCTCGGGACGATCTCGATGGGGGTCGCCTGGGCGCCGCCCGCCTCGCCCGAGGCGATGGCTTCCGCCCAGCCGGCGAGGGTCGGATCGACGAAGACGCGATCCATGGGCAGGTCGACGCCGAGCTCGTCGCGCACGCGGGTGGCCAGGCGGGTGGCGATGAGCGAGTGACCGCCGAGCTCGAAGAGCGAATCGTGGACGCCCACCGGGCGGACCGCCAGGAGCTCGGACCACAGCTCGGCGAGCCGCGTCTCGAGAGCGGTGCGCGGTGCCACGAAGGGCGTGGCGAGGCGGCGGGCGGCGAGCCCCGGATCGGGGAGAGCCTGTTTGTCGACCTTGCCATGGGGGGTGAGCGGCAGAGCGTCGAGGGTGACGAAGACCGCCGGCACCATGGGCTCGGGGAGGCTGTGGGCGAGATGGTGCGAGAGCTCGTCGGCCTCGAGCGCCGCTGCCTCCGGCCCCCGGCCTTCGGGCACGACGTAGGCGACCAGGCGCTGGGCCGTCTCGCCGCCGCCGCGGAGCACGACCACCGCCGCAGCGACGCGCGGGTGCTCGGCGAGGCGATGCTCGATCTCGCCGAGCTCGATCCGGAAGCCGCGCACCTTGACCTGCTGGTCGCGGCGGCCGACGAAGTCGAGATCACCGGAGGCCAGACGCCGTACCAGGTCGCCGGTGCGGTAGGCGCGCGCGCCGGGGCGGCGGGGCCGCGGGTGCGGGACGAAGGCGGCGGCGGTGGCCGCGGGGCGACCGAGATAGCCGCGGGCCAGGCCTTCGCCGGCGATCCACAGCTCTCCCGCCTCGCCGTCGGGCACCGGACACCACCCCGCTCCCCGGACCAGGAGCTCGGTGCCGGCGACGGGACCGCCGATGGGCACCCGCGAGCCCGGTCGTGGCGGTGCCGCGAGCGTGAACCAAGACGAGATCACCGTGCTCTCGGTCGGGCCGTAGGCGTTGACCAGGCGCTTCGGCGGCGCGCTCTCGAGGACCTGCCGCAGCCGCTCCGGATCCGCCGCCTCGCCGCCCAGGTGGACCGCGTCGAGACCGCCATAGGCGCCCGGATCGAGGCGAACGACCTCATGGAAGAGCGCGGTGACGGTGAACAGGGTGGTGATCTCGCCGCTTCTGAGGAGCGCCGCCATCCGCGCGGGATCGCGCACCACGTCAGGGGGCACGAGCACCAGACAGGCACCGTGGAGCAGCGCCGCCCAGACCTCGAGGGTGGCGACGTCGAAAGACGCGTTGATGGTCTGACCGACGCGCTGCCCGGGACCCAGCGTCGCGAGCTCGGGGCAGGTGGCCAGACGACG
>JAGQSE010000777.1:2846-5939 GCA_020439725.1 Acidobacteriota bacterium | reverse complement strand
GGTCCTCGACGACCTCGGGAGCCTGGCCGGCGTACTCGGTGAAGATGATCACCTGGACGTCCGAAAGGTCCGGGATCGCGTCGAGGCGCGTCTCCCGAATCGCCCAGACGCCTCCGAGGATGGCCATGACCAGGGCCACGACCATCACCAGCTGGTTGCGAAGCGACCATTCGATGAGCTTGTCGAGCATGGCGGCCCCCTCAGTGGCCCGAGTGGTCCATTGCGTCGTCGGACATCGACCCCGACTCCATCGGCGGAGCCTCGGCGGCCTCCGGGCCGGCGGCGGACGCGGGCTTGCGCCCGGCCGCCGCCCGCTTCGAGGCGATCAGCTTCTGGATCGCCTCCCGGAGGTTGGACTCCGAGTCGAGGAGGAACTGGGACGACGTGACGATCCGCTCGCCGGGGGAGAGCCCCGACAGGATCTGCACGAAGCGGTCGCCCTGGGCGCCGACCACGACGTCGCGCGGCGTGAACCGCCCCCCGCCCTCGGCGACGATCACCACGTTCCGTTCCCCGGTCCGGATCAGCGCGATCGACGGCACCGCGACCGCGTCCGCGGCCGCGACCGGCTCGAACCGGACGGTGGCGTACATGCCGGCCCGCAGCCGACCCTTCGGATTGGGCACCTCGATCCGCAGACCGACGGTCCGGGTCTTCTCGTTCAGCTGCGGTTCGACGAACCGGACCTCGCCGTGGAAGACCTCTCCTGGGAAGTAGGAGAGCGTGATCTCCGCGTCGTTTCCGATCTCCAGCCAGGGGAGCTGGTCCTCGAAGATCTCCACCGAGAGCCAGAGGGTCGAGAGGTCGGCGAGGTGGAAGAGCTCCATCCCGGGCTTGACGGCCATGCCCTCGAGGCCCGGCATCCGCATCATCACGACGCCGGAGGACGGGGCGCGGACCGTCAGCGTGCGGATCGCGCGACCGCTCTCCTCGATCGAACGCACCTGGTCTTCGCCGATGTCCCAGAAGGAGAGCCTGGTCCGGGCCGCTTCGAGGAGCGCCTCGGCCCGGCGACGAGCCTCCGGTGGCGCGCTCTCCAGTCGCCGGGCGAAGGACAGCGCCGACAGGAGCTCCTCCTGGGTCTGGACGAGCTCCGGCGAGTAGACCTCGAAGAGGGCCTGGCCCCTGCGAACCGGCTCGCCGACGTAGTTGACGTAGACCTTCTCGATGAAGCCCTGGTACTTGGTGGTGACCGAGACCATCTTCTGCTGGTCGAAGTCGAGGTATCCGACGGTGCGGATCTCGCGGGAGAGGTCCCGCACCTCGACCGGCGCGGTGACGACGTTCATGTTCTGGACGACGGCGGGATCGATCGTGACCGTGGCGCCTTCGGTCGCCGGTGCCTGGTCCGCGTAGACCGGAACGAAGTCCATCCCCATCGCGTCCTTGGCCGGCACGTCGGAGACGATGCCGGGGTCGTGGGGATGGCGGTAGTAGAGGATCTCCCGCTCCCCTCCGGTGGCTCCGGAAGCCATCGGACCGCCCGAAGTCTCGATCGGGACGAGCGGGCGCCCGTCGATCGGGCACTCGCCGGGCTCGTTCTCGACGATCTGTGGGTGCAGCTCACACGTCCACCCGGACTCGCCGGCTTCCACCGCCACCGTCTCGGCCGCGGCTTCCGAGGGCCCCACCTCGGAAGAAAGCGGCACCAAGTTCATGCCACAGATCGGGCACTGGCCCGGCTCGTCGAGGATGACCTCGGGGTGCATGCCGCAGGTCCAGAGCCCCGATTCCGACACTTCGGCGCCGGGAATCCCCGCCTCGGCGGCATCCCCGTGACCCAGGGAGTCGTGGATCCAGGTGTCGATCGGGTGGATCCCCAGCGGATCGGAGATCAGGACGATCGCCAGCACGGCACCGCCGAGGACCCATCCGAGGTTCGCGAGGACTCGTCGAAGCGTGGACCTGCGCTCCACGGGCTGTACGTCACCAGAATCGAATCGTTCGTCGGTCATGATGCGTCTCCGTTGAGGAGAACCTCGACCGGGGCGCCGAGGGCGCCCTCGAGGCGTGCGTGCAGAATGAGGGAGTCGGCGCGAGCGCGAGCCGAAGCGATCCGGACTTCGAGCAGGACCCGTTCGGCGTCGAGTAGGTCGAGGGCACTCTGAGAGCCCGAGGCGTAGGCCGCCTCGGCCGAGCGCAGTGCCTCCTCGGCCTGGAGGATCAGGAGATCATCGAAGAGAGCGAGCTGATCGAGTGTCAACGGGAGCCGAGACGACAGGTCACCCAGATCGCGCTCGATCTCGGCCAGGATTCCCCGCGTTCGATCTCGCGCAGCGCTCTCGCGGGCCGTCGCTTCCAGGAGTCCCGCGGCGAGCTTCTCTCGGCGGACCGGAAGGTTTACCCCGAGGGTCAACCCGATGATGTCGTCCCCGTTGTCCGGAGGGGGCATCGCCCGACCGGCCGGATCGTCCCGCGAGCCGACGAGCGTGTACCCGAACCCGAGAGTGAAGTCGGGTCGGTACTGCTTCTCGGCGAGCTCGATCCCGATGCCTGCAGCCTCCGTCAGGATTCTCGACCGGCGCACCTCCGGCCGGTGCATCTCGGCCACATCCAGGAGCCCCGAGGGGTCCATCGGAGGGACGATTGCCGGTGCCGCGGAGAGTTGGGCGGTCGGCAGGGGATCGCCAGCGGGACGATCGCGGAGCGCGTTCAGCGACGCGACGAGGGATGCTCGGCGGCTGTCGATCCGGAGGATGCGGTTGTCGTCCTTCGTGATCTCCGCCTGGAGCTTGACGACCGCCTGCCCCAGCCCGACCCCCGAAGCGTAGCGGGCGCGAGCCAGCTCTTCGAAATGAGAGAGGGTCTCCCGATCTTCCAGTACCGCCTCCTCTTCGGCGTCCAGATAGGCGAGCTCCCAGGCGAGGCGCCGGACCTCGGTGACGAGTTGGAGGCGCTTCGCCTCGACCTCCAACCGGCTCGCCGCCGCTCCCAGGAGGGCTTGCTTCTCCTTCAGGTCGAGCGTCCCGAACCAGGGGAACCGCTGGGAGATCATCGCGGAGGCCTGCTGGGGACCCACCCGCGTCTCGGGTGTCGAGAGAAAAGCCGTCACGCTGGCCATCGGATCCGGCAGGGCGCGAACCTGTGGCGCTC
>JAGQSE010000777.1:0-2768 GCA_020439725.1 Acidobacteriota bacterium | reverse complement strand
AGGCTGGTCTGCAGCCGCGCCGCAGCATCTTCCGTCGGCTGCTCCTGGGGGCGGGCCGGAACAGCCGTGACCAGGGCCAAGAGGGCGAGGCCGACGAGAGGCGTGCCTCGCCTCGGGGGCGCTTCGGCCAGGTTCCTCGATGTCGTGGCCTCGAGAGCGATGGGGTCGTCGTTCATGTCGTTCTCCAGGTTCGAGGCTGGTGCCTCGACGACCAACGTACAGCAAGCCTCGTACCATCTCCAGAAAGCCGCACAAGCCGAAGCTTCCGGCCGAGTGCCGGCCCCAACTCTTGCAGAACTGCGAGATTCGGAATCTTTCGGTTTCGCAAATTCGAGAGGGCGAGCCGAGGATCGGTGCCGAAGACGACCAGCTCTCGGCGTTCCCTCGAGCGCTGGGTTCCATTGGATTGCTTCTTGCACCAACCCGAGCCCGGGAGGACTTGAATGGACTGGATCGGAACATGGGCAGATGCAGCGCGAACAGCAACGGGATTCTTCTGGAAGGCTGGCTGGGCCTTCGTCTTGGGCTACCCGCGCACACGTGAAGGAGCACGCGGACGGGATGGACCACGACCACGCAGAAGACGGCGTCTCGATCAAGCGCCTGGTCGTCGTCGCGATGCTCGTCCTCGTTGCCGGCGGCCTGCTGGCAGGGTGGCTCACCGGACATTTCGTCGGGTGAGCACTGCTGAATGCCTCTCGGCGTGACACGCTTCCGAAGAACGTCCCACGGAGATCTCGATGCCTTCGACCCTCGAACAACTGACTGCTCTCCCCAACCTCCACCCGGCCCTGGTCCACTTTCCGATCGCCCTGGCCCCGGTGGCGGTTCTCTTCGACCTCGCCGCTCTCCTGCAGCCCTCTCGACGAAGCGAGTGGGCGCGAGGAGCCTCTGCCCTGTGGGTCCTCGCGGCGCTCGGCGCCTGGGCTGCCTGGTGGGCGGGAGGACGCGCGGCCGACTCCGTCGTCGGGCTCTCGGCCCGAGCTCAGGCCCGCATCGGGGAACACTCGGATTGGGGTCTCTGGACGCTGTGGGCGTTCGTCGCCATCGCGGTGGCCCGACTCGTCCTGGGTCACCTGCGGCCGTCCGGAAAGACGCTGCCGGCCCTCGGGGCCGTTCTCGGTCTCGGCGCCTGCACCCTCGTCGGCTACACGGCCGACCTCGGCGGTGGCCTCGTCTATCAGCTCGGCGTGGCCGTCGAGCGGCCGGAGTCCGGGGGCACGGCGACCGACGTCCCGAAGACTTCCTCCTCGAATCCATCGGATGCCGACACCGCGACCGCCGGAATGGTCGACGATCCCGCGAACCGCCTCGAGACCCGGGAGGACGGGACCGTCGTCTGGAGCCCCGCGCCGGGAGACGCGACGGCCTTGGGGTCGATCCTCCAGCCGGTGAGCGGAGACGTGGGTGAAGCGGTCCGAGTGGCCGAGCCGGATGGATCCGGCTCCAAGGGGCTCACCCTGAAGGTCTCCGGTCGGACGCTCCTGACCCTTCCCGGAGACTTCGGGGACGTCGAGGTCGCTGCCGTGGTCGACGTCGAGGAGTTCTCCGGCACGTTCGGCCTCGCGCATCACGTCCGTGACGCCGCGCGGGCCGGCCTCCTGACCGTCGGTGTGACGGACGGGACCTTCACTCTCCTCACCCTGGATGCGGAGTCGGACCCGAAGATCCTCGACGAAGCGACGTCCCTTCTGCCCGAAGGTCCGCTGGAGCTCGCCGTCACCGCCGCGGGTCGTCACCTCCGTGGGACCCTGGCCGGCAAGCTCGTCGTGCACGGCCACGAACCCGCGCTTCCCCAGGGAGGCGCTGGAATTCTCGTCGACGGCGAGGGCTCGATTCGACTCGAAAGCCTCGTCGTCACCCCGATCGACCACTGAACCGGAGTCAACGCCATGAATCATCGCGCGCTTGCTGCAGCACTCCTCCTCCTCCCCTCGATGCTCACGGCCTCTGCAGGAGCAGAAGCCGAACTCTCGACCCCCGAAACCGTCGTCGACGCCTTTCACGAGGCGCTCGGCGGAGGGGACCGCCAGGCCGTGCTCGACCTGCTGGCCGAAGACGTCCTGATCTTCGAGTCGGGGGGCGCCGAGCTCTCACGGGACGAGTACGCTCACCACCATCTCGGGTCCGACATGGAATTCTCGGCCGCGACCGAGAGCAAGGTCGTCGATCGGCGCCGCGGAGGAGACGAAGAGACGTCCTGGGTCCTGACTCGGACCGAGACGTCGGGCACGTTCCGGGACCGAGAGATCTCCGCCCGAGGCACGGAGACGATGATCCTCAGCCGCGGCGAAAGCGGGTGGAAGATCGTTCACATTCACTGGTCCTCGCGATGATCGCGAACGAAGGATCTATCCGCCGTCTTTCTATTCGGATAGCGTCTCGTTCGTGAAGACTGCCGAGCGCCCCGCGCCTGCACCTGGCCTGATCTCGAGCGCCGTCACAGTGACCACCCTCCGATCCACATCCACCGGCACCGCTTCTGCGTCACCCAGACCAACGGCCCTCAGATCCTTGGCTGGTTCGACCACCCGAAGGGACGGTCGCGCGCCGCGTCGAGCAAGCTCCAGACGACCTGGCGACTTGGTAGCGAGGCGTCGATGCTCACCACCCTCCCCGCTGCTTCAGCGACACGTACGCCGACGCCTCGCCCACGATGATGTGGTCGAGGACTCGGACCCCGACGATCTCTCCGGCCTCGGCCATCCGGCGGGTGAAGGCCAGGTCCTCCGCGCTGGGGGAAGGGTCGCCGCTGGGGTGGTTGTGGA
>JAGQSE010000776.1 GCA_020439725.1 Acidobacteriota bacterium | reverse complement strand
GACACCTTCCGCCACGAGGTCCAGCACGTCGCCGACGCCCACCGGGAACCGTCCGCCGTCCAGCAGTCGGAGAAGGACTTCCAAGGCGAGCCCGGGGTGAGCTCGACGCACCAGCTGCTCAACGCGACGATCTGGCGCCAGTACGAGACCGAGTTTCGCGGCTACTGGATCGGGTCCATCACCCGCCCGGGCTTCCAGGCGGCCGTCGACATGAACGGCGATCCGGTGATGATGGGAGGCAGCGGCGGTACCGACCGCTGGGGCTCGGAGACCAGTTCGGGTGGCGAGCTCAAGGTCTCGGGGCACAAGGACCTCGCCAACGACTGGCCCACCTACGTCCCCGAGGCGACAATCCCTCTTGCCAACGAGAAGCAGACCAAGATCGCCAACCACATCGTGCACAAGTACTTCGGGATGGAGGAGACCTTCCTCACCAGCCCCCGGTTCCGCGCCAAGATCCAGGCGCTGACCAAGCCCCAGGGCATCAACCTGGTCAACTCGCTGCACATCGAGAGGCTCCACCACGCCATCCAGGGCCCGGCGACACGCAAGTCGGTCTGGGGCCGCACCGTCACCCGCGAGGAAGAGATCGCCAGCGCGATCGTGTTCCTCGACGCCACCGACCGCGCCTTCCTCAAGCAGGCCACCACCGCCGCCAAGCCCTTCTGGGACGAGGCCAGGGCCGTCGTCTCGTCGACCTTCTTCGCCTGGATGGAAGACACCATTCTCCGCGACGGGAAGAACCCGCCCCCGGCGGCTCCGGCGGCCCCGGGACCGCAGCCGACCGCACCGGCGGCGGGAGCCGGGCCGTAGGTTGTCAGGGTATCCGACGACAAAGCCGACGGACGCCGCCCTGCAGGCCTCCGCCGCTGCCGGCGTCCGGCACCAGACACCTTGCCCGCAGGCTTCCCGGACCGCGAAAACGCCCTGTTGCCTGGTCCAGGAGAGACCGACCCCGGAACCCGGCGGATTGGCCTCCAGACCCCCGGTTAACGATCAGCCGAGGTCTAACCTGGCAATCAGCCGAAGGTAAACCTGGCAATCAGCCGAGGGTAAACCTGGCAATCAGCCGAGGCTCTGCCGTACACTTGGACGCCATGTCGACCGTCCACCTTCACCCTCGATTTGCCGAAGAACGCCTGATCGAGGCGCTCTCCGACACCCCGGTCGTCTTGATCCACGGACCTCGACAATCCGGTAAGACGACCCTGGCCAAGAAGCTCGGTGCGGAGCGCGGATACTCCTATTCCAGCTTCGACGACGATGTCGTCCTGGCAGCAGCGAGGACAGATCCGGTGGGCTTTGTTGATGACCTTCCGGACCAGGTCATCCTCGACGAGGTCCAACGAGCCCCAGAGCTCTTCACGAGCTTGAAGACGGCGGTGGATCGTCGCCGGGCGCCGGGGCGATTCATCCTGACGGGTTCGGCGAATGTGCTCGTCGTCCCCAAGCTCGCCGATTCGCTGGCGGGGCGCATGGAGATCCTTCGCCTACATCCCCTCGCGCAGTGCGAGCTCCTGGGCACCAAGCCGAGGTTCCTCGAGGCTCTCTTTGGTGGCAGCTTCAGCCTACGCAGCTCCGACCGCCTCGGGCCCGAGCTCGCCGAGCGCATCGTTGCCGGAGGTTACCCAGCTGCTCTCGAACGCCAGCAACGGCGTCGGCGTGCAGCTTGGTACCAGGCATACATCGAGACCCTGGTCCAGCGTGACGTCCGCGATCTGGCTCGAATCACGAGTCTCGACATGCTTCCTCGTCTCCTCACCGTGGCGGCCGGTCAAACAGCCCAGCTCTTCAACGTCAGCGACCTTGCCGCACCGTTTCAGCGCAGCCGCCAGACGATCCGCGACTACCTCACGCTTCTCGAGAGGGTCTTTCTGCTGGACCTTCTTCCGCCCTGGCACACGAATCGGCTCAGCCGCGTGATCAAGACCCCCAAGCTCCACCTGGGTGACACCGGCGTTGCCTGTGCACTTCTCGGTCTCGACGCCGAGGCTTTGCACAACGACCGCCAAATCCTTGGCCTGCTGCTCGAAACCTTCGTCTTCCAGGAGCTGAGACGACAGGCCAGCTGGTCCGAGGACTCGATGAGATTCCACCACTTCCGCGACAAGGATGGGGCCGAGGTTGACGTCGTGATCGAGCGTGGCGCTCGTAGAGTTGCCGGCATCGAGGTCAAGGCAGGTGCCACCGTCACCTCCGCCGACTTCCGAGGTCTCCGCAAGCTCGCCGCCGCCGCGGGCAAGCGCTTCGCCGCAGGCGTGGTCCTGTACGACGGCGAAGCGACTGCCGGCTTTGGCGAGGGGCTTTACGCGGTGCCCGTGAGGAGGCTGTGGGAGGCGGAGTAGGGACCCGAGACCTCGACGAGAACACGCTTC